>NZ_NHPG01000130.1:0-64074 GCF_002252965.1 Halorubrum sp. Ea1 | reverse complement strand
GAGCAGCGTGACGTACGTCGTCATCACGATGATGGCCACCTGCATCCGGGTCCGGGAGATCCGTTCGCGCTCGATGTCGTCCTGGTTCTCCGAGGCCTGCGCCGCCGTCGTCAGCACGTCCGTGATCTGCGAGGAGGCCTCCTGCGCCTCCGAGATGAGCTTCACCGTCCGGGCGAGCCGCGGGACCGCGTACGTGTTGTTGAACTCGACCATGGCGTCCCGGAGGCTCATCCCGTAGTTCACCTTCGCGTGAATCACTTCGAACTCCTCGGCGAGCTGGCCGGTCGACGTCTCCGAGACCGTCTGGACCGACTCCAGCAGGGTCTGTCCGGTGTCGTTCGCCGAGGAGAGCTTCCGGAGGCTCTCCGAGAGCTTGCCCGTGATCGCCCGCTTCGAGCGCTGGCTCCACTCGTGGAACAATGCGAGCGGGCCCAGCACGAGGTACGCCGGGACGTAGACCCAGACGAACGCCGACCAGACGGGGCGGGCGACCCACCCGTCGAAAGTCGTCGGCGCGTTGCCCGTGAGCGCCGCGATGGCGACGATGGCGACCGCGNNGTCGCGGATCCGGTCGAAGACGCCGAATCGACCGACGAACCCTTCGATGAGTCCGAAGTGGAGCAGCCCTTCCTGGCTCGTCTGTCGGAGCCGCTCGCTGCCGCCGTCGGGGCGGAGGTAGCCGTCGCCGGGCTCGTCCTGCTTGACGGTCGAGACGAGCACGAGGAAGCCGATCCCGGTCAGCGGGATCAGGACGTACACCGTCGCGTACAGCAGCCGGTCGTCCGCTTCCCCCATCATCCCCATGATGACGAGGATGATGATGAGAAGGAGCGGGAAAAGCGAGAGCGTCATGTACATCTCGCCGAACAGCTCCAGCGTCTCCAGGGTCATCTCGCGCTCCTGTTTCGACGTGCGGAGGTGTTTCTCCTTTTTATCTTTCAGGAAGCTCTCCATGTCGCCGCCGGAGTTGACGATCGAGAGCATGTCGGCGAGGAACTGCGAGAGCTCGTCGGAGGGGGTCTCCATCGACTGCTGGCGGATCGCGTTCCGGTAGTCGGTGCCGAAGTACTCCGTCTCGTTGACGATGCTCTGGAACTCGCGGGAGACCTCGCCGTAGGTGTCCTCCGCCGTCGCCATCGCGCGCAGGATCTCGAGCTGATTGAGCCCGCCGACGGAGAGCGCGTACATGAACGAGACGGAGTCAGCGAGCAGGAGGTTGATCTCGCGCTTCCGCGACGACGCGCGCGAGTAGGGGACCGCGACGAGGGCGCCGAACCCGAGCGCGAAGCCGATCGACCCGAAGACGAGCCCGCTTATCAGCACCGCGGTCGGCACGACCAGCGACCGCAACAGCTCCTGGATCGCCGGCGTGGGCGCGGGCATCCCGAGCGAAAGCGTGTTCGGGTCGATCAGCCCGAGCGAGAACACGCCGTACCCGATCAGCGTGCCGAGCGCCCAGAGCAGCCCACCGGCGAGCAGCCCGGCGCCGAGCGCTCGGGAGACGTACATCTCGACCTGGTCCGGCATCCGCGCCTCCGCGAGCTTGCGCTCGACGTCGCCGACGAAGTCGCCGTCGGGGTCGAACAGCAGCTCGAAGACGGGGTAGAACAGCTCCGCGAGGACGTCGGCGTCGGCGGAGCCGTCGCCGACCCCCGCGTCGAGGCTCACGCGAGCCACCTCGTCGGGGTCACGGCGCTACCGCTCCTCCGGGGACTCGACCGTGCCGAACCCCCAGTCGTCGATGTCGTCAGCGCTCTCCTCGCCGTCGCTCTCCGTCTCTTCCGATTCGCCGTCGCTCCCCGCCTCTCCCGCCTCGCCGTCGCTCTCCGCGTCGTCATCGGGCCCTGCCTCGCCGTCTTCCGCGGCCGGGTCCAACACGTCGATCCCCTCCTCGAACGGCTCGTCGAAGTCGATAGCGCCGCTTCCACCGCCCGAATCGGCGCCATTCGAGTCACGGACCCCGGTGCCCGACCCCGATCCATCCGCCGCCTCCGTCCCGTTCGCCGGTTCCTCCGACGACGGGGACCGATCGCTCGACTCGACGCCGGCACCGCCGTCGGCCGTCACCGCCTCCGGCGGCGTTCCGTCGATCGGTGCGCTCTCGGCTTCCGCGGCGATCTGGGGGAGTTCGGGGCCGGCCGCTTCCGGGTGGAGCGCCGCCGCCTCGCGGGCCGCCTCCGCGAGCGTCCCGTGGTCGTCGTCGGGCGTCGCCTCGACGTCGGCGGCGGGCGCGATGTCGAGCAGCGCGTCGGCGACGGAGTCGGGCATCCGTCCCCGGTACTCGGCGAACAGGTCCCCGGCGTCGGCGAGGATCCGCTCTACCTCCGCGCGGCCCGCCTCGTCCGGCTCGGGGCGGGGGATCATCTCCTCCTTGTCGCGGTCGACGTTGATGAGCACGGACTCCATCTCCCGGAGGTCCTCCAGCGAGCGCTCCAGCCCCTCGTTCGCCATCAGCGCGAGCACCGTCTCGGGGTCGTTGATGAACGCCTGGAACGTCGCCGCCACCTGCGCGTAGCTGTTGAGCCCGCGGTCGATGAGGTACGCTAACACGACCCGGCGTTTCCGGAGCTCCTCGTTCAGCGTCTCGCGGCTCCACCCGCGGTCGAACATGATGTCTTCGAGGGTGTTCGAGTCGCCCATCTGGAGGAACTCGTCCGTCTCCGCCTGCCACTGGAACACGTCCTGAACGTTGATCTCGTCGTTCTCGGCGTCGTAGTGGTTGATCTCGGTCAGCGACTTGTTTCGGCGCACCTTCTTTCCCTGCACCCGGGTCGACGTCTGAACGGAGACCAGGTCGAGGGCGGTGAACATCGTCTTCGAGACGTTGATCGGCTCCGTGGTGAACCGCTTGAGCACCTCGCCGACCGTGTCGGCGTGGAAGGTGGTGTACGTGGTGTGGCCGGTCGACATCACCTGGAAGGCGGTCCGGCCCTCCTCACCGCGGATCTCGCCCATCACGATGTAGTCGGGGCGCTGCCGGAGCGCGGCCTCCAGTAAGTCGAACTCGTCGATGTCGCCCTTGTCGTCGTCGGAGAAGGAGGGGCGGGTGACCGAGGCGATCCAGTTGCGCTGCGGCAGTTCGACCTCGCGGGTGTCCTCGATGGAGACGATCTTCGCGTTCGAGGGGATGAACAGCGAGACCGCGTTCAGGCTCGTCGTCTTCCCCGAGGCGGTGCCGCCCGCGAAGATCAGGCTCTTGTGGTTCTCGATCGAGAGCCAGAGGAAAGCCATCTCGTCGAGCGAGAACGTCTTCCAGTTGATCAGGTCGATCGGGGTGAAGGGGACCTCGTTGAACTGTCGGATGGTGTAGTTGGTCCCGTGGTCCGACACCTCCCGGCCGAGCGTGAGCTGGGCGCGGGAGCCGTCGGGGAGGGTGGCGTCCACCTGCGGGCGCCGCTTCGAGATCCCCTTCCCGGAGCGCTGCGCGAGCTTCACGACGAAGTCGTCGAGCTCGTCGGTCTCGTGGTAGACGTTGGTGATGATCTGCTCGTAGTCGGAGTGGTAGACGAAGACCGGGGAGTTGTACCCGTCACAGGAGATGTCCTCCACGTTGATGTCGTACTTGATCGGGTCGATCCGCTCGTAGCCGATGAAGTCCCGCTTGAGGTAGTACAGCAGCTTCTCGACCTGGTGCTCCGACAGCGTCTCCGGGTCCTCGGCCAACACCGCGGGCTCGGGCCGGGCGAGGATCGTCGCCGGCGCCGACTCCGCCTCCGATTCCGATTTCGTCGGGGGCACGTAGCCGAGCGACTCCGTGATCCGAGCGGCGATCCCTTCGGTGACGTCGAAGCCGAACCGGTCGACCACGTCGTCGACGAGGTCGTCGATCACCCCGCGGTCGTCGTCCTCGCGCTCGTAGAGGTCGTACCGGTCGAGCAGGGTGAGCGTCTCGTCGACGATAACGTCCTTTCGGAACGCCTCGTCCCCGCCCGCGATCGCCTCGTCGGCGTACTTGATCGAGGTGCGGAGCTTCCCCGTCAGGAACTCGACGAGGTCGGCCTCGATGTCGGTCCGGTACGGCTGGACCGCGTAGTACTTCACCTCGTTCTCCTTCGTCGAGCGGAACACGATGACGAACGCGTACGGCTTGTTCACCCAGTACCGCTCGATCTCTCGGAAGTGGACCTTCTTCGGCATCGGGACCGCCTTCTCGAGGTCGTACCGGTTCGCGAGGGTGGTGTCGCCGTCCGCCGTCGAGAAGAACTCGTCCTCGTCGACGTCGGGGTTCACGTTCACCGTGCGCTCGTCGACCAGGTCGGCGAGCTCGGCGGCGGCGCTCCCGCCGGCGCCGAGGAGCTCCGCCGTCCGGTCGGGGTCGAACCCGAGCGCTTCGGTCTTGTCCTCGTGGGTGAACGCCAGCGGCTCGTCGTCCTCGCCGGTCGGCGGGGTCCCGTCCTCGTCGAGGAAGAACTCGTCGCGGTAGTCGTCCCACGTGTAGTACCCCTTTAAGACCGGCACCGAATAGAGGTCGTACCGCGCCGAGCACAGGTCCCAGAGGACGTCGCCGACGGCCGCGGCCGCCCGGACTCGGTACGCCGTCTCCGACGGGTCGAAGCCGAGGAACTCGCCCGGGTCCACGCCGACGCGAGCCCACTCCTCAGCGGTCGGGGCGCGCCGAGGGACCGATTCCACGTCGTCGCCAGCGGCGACCACGACCCCGGGGACGCCCGCGCCGTCGACCGCGATTCCGGGGCGTTCGTCCGGTTCGGTCGGTCCCTCTCGCTCGTCCGGTCCTTCCGGTCCGTCCGCCCCGACGGGGCCGCTTTCGGTCGGAACGTCGGCCTCCCCTGCGTCGGCGTCGGCCTCCTCGTCGTCGCCCTCGCTGTCGGCATCACCTTCGCTGTCGGCATCGCCCTCGCCGTCGCCCGCCTCGCCGTCTCCGTCGCCCGCCTCGTCGTCGTCTTCCTCGCCGTCTCCGTCGCCCGCCTCGCTGTCCTCCGTCGTCTCGACCGACTCCGCTCTCAGGTCGGGAGCGTTCGCCGCGGTCGAGGTCCCGGCGGGGACGACGGCCGCGCCGCTGAGGACGACTCGGTCGGGGCCGATCACGAGGGCGCCCGCCTCGGGGGTTCCGTGTCCCGGGACGGCGGTGTCGCCGTCGGTCGTGTACGGCTCGTCGACGCCGGCGGCGCGGATGACTCGGTCGACGCCGTCCTCGAAGTGGGCGTCGACGGCGGTCGACGGGACGACCGGCCCCTCGCCGATGTCGGCGTACAGCTCGTCCGCGGCGTCGTCACGGCCGCGGTCGCGGAGGAACGAGCGCCACGAGTACCGTCCCACCGCGACCGGGGGATCGGACGCCGTGGAGTCCGCCGTCTCGTCGGGCGAGAGGGGCGAACGCTCGGCGTCCTCGGTTGCCATGCGTACGGGAACGCCGCAACCGTTGAAAAAGGTGTCTCGCAAAAACCCGCGACTGATAATCCCCGGAGGGGGTGACCGGAGCGGCGGACGAGCCGATCGACTGACGGCGATGGCGCGCGGCCGACCCTCCCTCCGACGGCGCCGCCGGTCACTTCCGACGGCGCGGGCTCGACCCGCGGCGGGAGCGACCCCTCAGGGCCAGAGCCCGCGCGCCTCGTGCGCCTCGGCGATCCGCGACAGGGCGACGATGTAGGCGGCGTCGCGCCACGTCACGTCCCGCGCTTCGAACTCCTCCCGGACGTCTCCCCAGGCGCCGAGCATCTCGGTCTCCAGCTCGTCGTTGACGCGGTCGAGCGACCACGCGCGGCGGTTGATGTCCTGAAGCCACTCGAAGTAGCTCACCGTCACCCCGCCGGCGTTGGCCAGAATGTCCGGGATCACCGGCACGTCGCGCTCGGCGAAGACCTCGCTCGCCGCGCTCGTCGTCGGACCGTTGGCCCCCTCGATAACGATGTCCGCGGCGACGTCGTCGGCGTTGTCGGCCGTCAGCACGTTCCCGATCGCCGCCGGGATCACCACGTCGACGTCGAGCTCCAGCAGGGCGTCGTTCGTCACCGTCCCCGGCGCCTCGTGGGTCATCACCGCTTCCGGCTCCTCGCGGTGGGAGGGGATCGCGCGCGTGTCGAGGCCGTCCGGGTCGTAGACGCCGCCGGTGACGTCGCTCACGGCGACGACGTTCGCCCCCCAGTCGTCGAGCAGCGTGGCGGCGTTCGCCCCGACGCTTCCGAACCCCTGCACCGCGACCGACGTCTCACCGATCGCCTTCCCGTAGTAATCGACGGCCTCGCGGGCGACGATAGCGACGCTCCGGCCCGGCGCTTCGTCGCGGCCCTCGCTCCCGCCGACGACGGGCGGCTTCCCCGTCACCACGCCGGGGATCGTTTCGCCCTCCTGCATGGAGTAGGCGTCCATCAGCCACGCCATCGTCTGCGGGTCCGTCCCCATGTCGGGCGCGGGGATGTCCGTCGTGGGACCGATGACGGCCCGGATCTCGTCCGTGAACCGGCGCGTCAGCCGTTCCGTCTCCTCGTCGGTCAGGTCCTTCGGATTCACCGCGATACCGCCTTTCGCACCGCCGAACGGGATGTCCATCACGGCGCACTTCCACGTCATCCACATCCCGAGGCCGACGCACTCCTCGCGCGTCACGTCGGGGTGATACCGGAGCCCGCCCTTATACGGGCCGCGGACGCTGTCGTGTTGCGCGCGGTACCCGGTGTACACCGCCACGTCCCCGTCCTCGCGTTCGATCGGGACGGTGACCTCGTGGACCCGCTTAGGGTGTTTGAGCCGTTCGACCACGTTCGGATCGATATCCAGGTGATCGGCGGCGTGCTGAAGCTGTCGGCGCGCCGTCTTCAGCGCCGATTCCGGCCCGTTCGGTTCAGGGTCGTTCGGTTCAGGGTCGTTCGGTTCCGATCGGGTCTCCGCTCGCGGCCCGTCGCCGGCCGTCGTCGATGTCGGACCCATCGTCACTCGAGCGGGGTGTGTCGGTTCCGTATCTCGCCCCCGCAGTCGGGACACTGACCGGGATTGTTCTCGGCGAGCACGACGTGTCCGCAGTCGAAACACTCGTAGGGCGATTCCTCGGCCGATTTCTGGTCGACGTCCCTCATTGGTGGTCGTGAGTTCCGGCGCGTCTGCGCGGGACTCTACAAGGGCATATTGGGGATATAAGGATATATTCAGTAGTTGCTCATCCAACCACGCCTCGAACGGAGTAGTTTATAATTAAACCTTACCGTGGCAGAGCAGGGGACCGGGATCAGCGGTCGACGTGGCCGGCGGCCACCGGCGCGTGGTCGTCGATCAGCGCCGCGAACAGCTTCCGCTGGGCCGTTCTGATGTGCTGGTAGAACGCCTGCGGAGAGATGTCGAGCGAGTCCGCGACGACCTCGCCGGTCGCCTTCCGCGGCGACTCGAAGAACCCGCTGTAGTACGCGGTCTCTAAGACCTCGAGCTGTCTGTCGGTCAGCCTGTCGAGCACCGACGCGTAGAACCCGTGTTCGGACGCCTGTTCGCGCGACTGCTTCGACGAGAGGTCGACGTCGGCGAACCGGTCGCGGACGAGCCGCGTGACGTGTCTGTGTTCGCCCCCGCCGGGAACGTCGATGACCAACTCCGCCCCTTCGGCCGTCGCCGTCGCGCTCCGGAGGACGGCGCCGTGTTCCGCCAGATCCGCGGCGAGGAAGGGCTCGGCCAGTCGGAGTCGCACCACCCCTCCGGCGTCGCCGCCCCGGATCCGCCGAACGGCCTCGACGGCCACGAGCTCCTCGGTCGCGTCGACGACCGCGTCGAGCGGCGCGTCCTCGACGGTGAGGAACACGTCGTTGCCGCTCACGGTCTGTCGAACGCCGCCCTCGTAAGAGACCGTGCAGCCGGCGGTCTCGGCCAGTTGCGAGAGCACGAACGACGGGTCGCGGACCGCGTACTCGACGCGGGTCATCGAGGTCGTGAGCAGCGCGCGCTTGCGCTCGCCGGCGCTGATCGCGGCGGCGATCGTCTCTCCGAGCTCCGCGAGCACGGCCTGTACGGTCTCGTCGAACGCGTCCGGCGCCTCCGCGTACACGGTCAACACGCCGTACGAGAGGTCGTTGTACACCAGCGGGACGCTCAACACCGAGAGCAGATCGCGGGAGATCGCGTCCGAACGCCACGGCGCCGCGCGGATGTCGGCCGCGACGTTCGAGACGTGGGTCACCTCCCCGGTCGCCGCCGTCCGGCCCGCCGGTTCGACGCTCTCGGGAGCGACGGGGAACGTCCGCGCGTCGAGGTAGCCCCGATCGGTCCCCGCCCACGCCCGCGGCGTCACCGCGTCGCCGGCGTCGTCGCGGGCGCCGATCCACGCGAGCCGGAAGCGCCCGTCCGCGGTGAGCCGTTCGCAGACGGTGTGGTCGATCTCCTCGCGGGTCTCGGCCTGCACGATCCCGTGGTCGATCTCGCGGATCGTCTCGTTGATCCGGTCGAGCGCCGAGAGCCGGTCGTTTCGGCGCTGGAGCTCGCGGTCCTGCTCGCGGAGCTGGGACTCCCGGTCGACCCGGTCGAGCGCCGCCTCGGCGGTCGCCGCGAGGAGGTCGGCCAGCTCCCGCCTGACGTCGTCGAAGGCGCCGACGTCGGTCGAGCCGGCGACGAACACGCCGTGGTTCCCGAGGGGGATGTACGCCGCGCTCCGGAGGCCCGTGGCGCGGTCCGTGAGGCGGTCCGAGTCGTGCACGTCGTCGAAGAACAGCGCCTCGTTCTCGACGAAGCTGTGACTCGTGAGGTCGCGACCGTCCGCGTGCACGGCCGGCAGCGGGCCGTGGACGTTCCGCATCGCCTGCGAGCGGGCGGCTGGCCGGAGTCGGGTGTCGTCGGCGTCGAAGAGGTAGACGGCGCCGGCGTCGAGACCGAGCACGTCCGGGGTGTCGTCGACGACGTGACGGGCGATCTCGCGGTGGGTCTCGGCGTAGAGGAAGTCCCGAGCGGTCTCTTGGAGGGTGGCGAGCGCCCGCTCGCGCTGCTTGCGCTTCGTGACGTCCCGGCAGCTGTACAGCAGCGTACCGTCCTCGATGGACGCCTCGCGGACGTTCACCAACAGCGTGTGCTCGTGGCCGGCCTTGTCCGTGGCCGTGGTCTCGATGTTCTTCAGGACGCCCTCCTCGGCGAGCGCCTCTCGGTCGAAGAGGTCCTTCCCGAGCAGGTCCTCGATGGTTCCC
The DNA here is from genome assembly GCF_002252965.1 of Halorubrum sp. Ea1. Taxonomy (NCBI): domain Archaea; kingdom Methanobacteriati; phylum Methanobacteriota; class Halobacteria; order Halobacteriales; family Haloferacaceae; genus Halorubrum; species Halorubrum sp. Ea1. The sequence continues at coordinate 54,961 of NZ_NHPG01000130.1, read as the reverse complement.
AGCTCGCGGATCTCCTCGGCGGTGTACCCGAAGATGAAGTGAACGTTCGGGCAGACGTAGGTGTACTCCCCGTCCTCGTCGGTTATCAGGACGGTGTCGGTCATGTTGTTGAGCGTGACGCGGTGGAGCTTCTCCGACCGCCGGAGCTCCCGCTCGAGGGCGACCCGGTCGGTGATGTCCGCGCTGTCCACGACGATCGAAGAGAGGTCCCCGCGCTCGTCGGTGACCGGCCGGACGGAGAGCTCCAGCACCCGGTCGTCGGTCGCGTCCCGGACGACGACGGCGTGGGCGAACTCCCCGCCCCGCGCGGCGTCGACGAGCCGGCGGATGTCCTCGCGCGGACGGTCGCCCTCGGACCACCACGGGAGGGTCCAGAACGGGTCGCCGACGACGGCGTCGGCGTCGGCGTCGATCATATCCAGGGCGGCCTGGTTGACGCGCGTGAGCCGCCCGTCCGGGTCGAGCACCCACGTCGCCGACCTGGCGTCTCGGAAGGAGGCGTCGAACTGCCGCGCGCGCTCGCGTCGCGTCACCGACCGGCGGGCCTCCCGGACGGCCCGCTCCGTCCGCCGAATCGCGTCGTCGACCGCGTCCGGCAGCGGGTCGTCGATCGCGAGGTAGTCGGTCACGCCGGCGCCGATCGCCTCGCTGGCGATCGCCTCGCTCCCCGCGGTCGTTCCCAGGACGACCGGCAGCGAGGCCGTCCGGTCGCGTATCCGGCGAGCGAGTTCGACGCCCGTGGTCCCCGGGAGCTCGTAGTCGGTCACCACGCAGTCGACCGCCGACGCTCCGAGGGCGTCCAGCGCCGCCGCCGCCGTCGGGACGACCCGGACGCTCGCGTCGGACCGATCTCGGAGGGCGTCGACGTAGGCGTTCGACCACGCCGTCTCGCCGACCACGACGATATCGGCGGCGTCGAGAACGCCGCGGGATGTGGAACTCATGTGAAACGCGACGGCACCGGCCGCGTACCGGAACGCGACGCGGCGCGTCGATACCGCGGGCTACTCGTCGGACGAGCAAAATCCCTGTTGTTTACTATTCAACCCGGGGCAGTTCGTCGGCCGCCGCGCTCGGCCCGGACCCGGCCGCGGCCGAACGGAGAGCGGGCCTTTAGTTCGTCGGGGTCGAAGCGGACGGTGTGACACGCTCCGACGCCCCCGACGGGCTGCGGTCCCTCGGGCGGCTCCGACGGGCGCCCGTCCGGCGGCGCGTCCGCGAGGCGGTCGCCGAGGAGCTGCTCGGCACCCCCCGGAGCCTCGGCGTCGTGCTCGCGTTCGTCGCGTTCATGCTCGCGGTCGGCGCCGGCTACTACGCCCCGACGGCCGGCGACGTGCCGGTTCCGCTGTGGCCGCTGTACGCGGACTCGGCGGTCGCGGTCGCGCTCGGCGGGGCGGTCCTGCTGACGCTCGTGCCGACGGTGCTTTCCGGCGGGAGCGTGGCCGCCGACGCTCCCGCGTCGCGGCCGCTGGCGTACCTCCACACGCTCGCGTTCGTCTGGCTGGTCACGTTCGGCCTCTGGCCGCTGGTCTCACTGAACCTCGCCTTCTCGCAGTACGTCGCGGCCCCCGACGCGTGGATCTACTACTGGGGCGTGCTCGGCACGCACCTCTGTTTCGTCGGGCTCGCGCTGCTGTTCCCGGCGTTCGGGCGGACGAGCCGCGGGGCGCTCGGACTCGCACTCGCGCTGGCCGTCGGGAACGTCGCGCTCGACTACGGGGTCGGCTACCACCCGCCCCTCCTGTACGAGCCCGGGCCGCTGCTGGCGGGCGCGACGCTCGCGATCGCCGTCTTCTCTGTGTGGCTCGCGTGGCGGTCGTTCCCGCGGCTGGACGAGACTGGGTAAGTGTCACTCGTCGTCGGCTTTCGCGAATTCGCGGGGGGTCCGTCGTTGACATCCTCCCGCGCCTGAAGACGCGGGAATCCCACGGTACCGCGCCGCTGAGTTGGGATATTAGGGTTCGCGGTTCACGACCTGTTCTCGTGGGGCGAAAACACCCTCACTACGGTCAAACAGGTGAACCGCTGGCTGTGCCAACCAGCCGTTATCCCTATCACCGCCATCCGTGGCGAGACTCGGGAGTACCTTTTGCCGAATGTTCTCCGCACCGTTCACGTCTGCGTTCGCAACCGTGTCGCACTCCTCACACACGTACAGGCCACGTTCTACACGCTGGTCATCATCGGTGTAACCACACGCCGAACACGACTTCGATGTATCGCGTTCAGACACCAACTCCACGTCGATACCCTCGGCTTCCGCCTTGTAGTCAAGTAGCGTCGTGAAACGGTCGAACGCCCACCCGTGCAAGTCGAAATTGCCGTGGTCGCCCCAGTTGCGTGATTCGCCGTTCTCGTCATCTTCTCGGATGCCGCCAAGGTCGCCAACGACAAGCGTACCGACACTCCGTTCGGCGCATTCCTCGACAATCGTTTTCGAGAGCGCGTGCAAGAAGTGCGTCCGACGACTCGTTCGCTTGCGGTCAAGACGAGTGGCCTCTCGGGACGAGGAATCATCGCAGTTAGCTTTCTTTTTGACGAAGTAGTATTCGTCCTCTTTGAGTGCGCCACCGGGATACAACACCGACTCGCCGCCGAACGAGACGGCGGCGAAGTTGCATATCCCGAGGTCAACACCTGCCACGTCATCGCCCGGCGGTTCCGGGTCGATGGTAGTGCGACAGACGAATTGAAGCCGCCACTCGTCGCGTTTGTAGACGGCCCGAACCTGTTGAATGTCCCACTCTGTCAGGTCAACATCCGGGCGCGTCTGGTACTCGCACAGGATGAAGTCTGAGCGGTGTTTTTTGAGGTTGCGACCTTTTGAGAGGCGGACGCGGGTGAACTGTGCGTCGTGCTTGAAGCCAGCCGCTTTGAACGACACGGTTGAACGCGGGTGGGAATCTCCGTGTTTGCGGTAGCCGGGCGGTCGGGCGCGGTCGTCGCCGTTCCGACGCTTGCCGAACCAGCCGTTGAACGCTTCAGCGAGTTCTTCGAGAACGCGCTGACTGGATTGAGAATGCAAGTCCGTGTAGCGTTCGTGGCCTTTGAGTTCGGTCTTGAGTTCTCCGTCATCGGGAATCTCGCCCGTTTCGTCCCACTGTTCTTGTGCGTAGTAGCGACCGACGTTCCAGAGTTTTGAGGCGGCCCATCCGAGTTGGTCGAGGTCGTCACAAACCTGTTGCTGGTTCGTGATGGTGGCCTCGAAGGTTCGGATGGTTCGACTCATTTCTGGCTTCATAACTGGTTATGCGTACCGTTCTGTTAATAGTGTCGGTTGGCGTGGAACATCCGGCCGTGCTATCGACGGTTGATTGCGTAGGAGTTGTCGGATTCATCCTGCGTCTAAAGGCGCAGGTATTCTCCTCGAATCTCTATAACCGGTAGTGTCGAAGCGGTCGGTCTCCCCGGCCGATCCGGCGTCTGCGGGATACGACGCGAACGGTCTGCGCCGCAAACGGACACCGGCGGCTCAGCGACACCACCGCTCGACGCGTTGTATCACCACCAATAGGATTATTTCCAAACACTGTCAATCGAGACCGTCTTGCATACCAAGCTGACCGGAGGCGGTGACCTCGTCGGAGACTCGGCGTGGCGGGTCGTAACTATCGCGGCCGCGTGGTTGCTGCTCCTGTTCGTCGGTGCGTACCTGATCACCCCGGCCAGTATCCTCACGCTGATGATGACCGATCTCGACATCACCGAGACCACGGCCGCCGCACTCGTCTCGATGCCACAGGTGGCCGCGACGGTGATCGGTATTCCCGTTGGGATCTATCTCGATCGCGTCGAGACCCGTGCGGTTATCCCCGCGGCGGCGGCCGTCCTCCTCGTCGGCAGCGTCGGCGACTGGTTCGCCGCGAGCGAGGGGACCGTCTCGCTGCTGATCGCGTCGCGACTGTTCGCAGGCGTCGGAATGTTCGTTCTCTGGGTCGTCAGTATCAACGTCGGGTCGAGGACGTTCCCACCCGACAGGCGGGCGACGGCGACGTCGGTGATCATCTCGGGATATCCCGCCGGGTACGCGCTCGGACAACTCGGTGCGCCGCGCCTCGCCGAGGTCGTCGCTTGGCCGGGGGTGTTCCCCGTCTTCGGCGGCGCGGTCTTCGCGATGTCGCTCGCGCTCTCCGTCGCGGTCGGGCGGGTCGGCGGGTTCCGGGCGGCCACGGCCCCGGACCCGATAACACTGGTCGGCTTCAAGCGGGTGCTGAGAAACCGGAACGTGTGGATGATCGTCGCCGTCACGGGCCTCGGCTACTCGCTGTATATGGTGTTTAACTCGTGGATGCCGACGTACATCACCCGTCAGTTCGGTGTGTCGCTGGCGGAGAGCGGCGCGTTCGTCGCGCTGTTTCCCGCGGTCGGGATCCTCGCTCGGCCGACGGGCGGATGGCTGTCGGACACGGTGTTCGCCCGGCGACGGCGGCCCGTCTTCGCCGCCTCGTTCGTCGGCGCCACCGTGCTCTCGGTCCTCATGTACTACAGCACGACTATCGCGGTACTCGTCGCGACGCTCGTCCTCGCAGGGGTGTTCCTCCAACTGCAGATCGGGCTCATGTACCAGTCAATTCAGGAGTTCGTTGCCCCGAGCGCCGCCGGAACGGCCGTTTCGATCGCGAGCGTGGCCGGGTGGGCGGCGTCGTTCGTCGCGCCCGTCGTGGCCGGCAAACTGATCGCCACCGCGGGCACCGACGCCGTCCTGTTCGCGCTCGCGGTCGGCCTCGGCGTGACGGGAGCGCTCACCGTCTGGCGGATGGCCGAGTCCGGCACCGCCGCGACGCCGGTCTGATTACGTCCTTCGCGTTCGGCAGTCGATTTTGATCGGTTCCGAATCGGTCAGAACAGGGACCGCGAGATACGACGCGCGGAGACGAATCGTTCGATAGAATCCGCCTCCGCACCCGAAATCAGGGGGTTAACAAATGCGGACGATGCGTTTTGATCGGCAAAACGGCCCGATAATCGCCACATTGCGCCGGTGTGGGTGGAGCGGTATAGAGTGCTATCGAGTAGAATGTGGTGCGTTTCTCGTGGAGATCGAGTTCCGTCTTTCCGGCGTGCTTCGCCGCCACGTTGGCGGACGGGATCATGTGTACTCAGACACGGTCAAGCGAAGCGAAGGAACGGGCGCGACGGGATCCTCGCGAGCGAAACGAAGTGAGCGAGCGAGGGTCAGCCGTGCCCGTATCGGACGCAGTGAGATACGGGCACGGCGGGATTCGAACCCGCGATCGAGAGGTTAGGAACCTCTCGCCCTGTCCGCTAGGCCACGCGCCCAACGCGGCGGAGAAAACGTCGCAGCGGGGATCGGTCGGCGTCGCCGAGCAGGTCTACGCGCTCGTCTCTTTCTCGGTTTCGAGGTCCTCGAGGTCCTCGTCCTCGTCGACCGTCGAGTCCGCGCTAACGGTCGACTCCTCGTCGTCTCCCTGCATCTGTTTCAGTTCGTCCTCGACCTCCTCGCGTCCCTTCTTGAACTCGCCCATCGCTTGGCCGGTCGACCGAGCGAGCTTCGGAATCTTGTTCGCCCCGAACAGAAGGACCAGCACGAGCAGGATGATGAGGAGCTCCGGGCCCGCCGGGATGCCGCCGATCAGTGGAGTCGGAATTGCCATCTCTGTCCCGGAGTAACCCTCTTGCGACTATAGTCTTTTTGCCTCGGTGAGCCGACGCCGAGTCGTCGCTGGCCGGGCAACGCGCCCATAATCCCGCCTTCGCGGGAAGTCGGTCGACGAACGCCGAAACCGTGATACCCGCGCGGCGCAACCGGGAGGTATGACGACAGTCGGCGACGACGCCCCCGACTTCACCGCCCCGCTCGTTGACGGCGACATCGAATCGTTCCGGCTTGGCGACCGCCTCGGCGACGAGCCCGTGGTGCTCGCCTTCTTCCCGGCCGCCTTCTCGAACACCTGCACCGACGAGATGGAAGCGCTCCGGGACGGCTTCGACCGCGACGACTGCACCCTGCTCGGCGTGAGCACCGACCTCCCGCACGCGCTCGCGGCCTATCGGACGCAGTACGACCTCCCGTTCGCGCTCGTGGGCGACCCCGACCACCGCGCGATCGAGGCGTACGACGTGGTCGAGTCGTTCGACCGCTACGGCGTTGACGCGGTCGCGCAGCGGGCCGTCTTCGTGATCGACGGCGACGGCGTCGTGACCTACCGCTGGCTCGCGGAGCACGCGGGACAGGAGCCGGACTACGACGCGCTCGACGAGGCGGTCGCCGAGGCGGCGTAGGTTACCTCAGACCGCGTCGCGGAGGTCCGCCAGCGCCTCCGGGTTCTCCATCGAGGAGAGGTCGCCGGGGTCCTCGTCGTTATAAACCGACTCGATCGCGCGCCGGATGATCTTCCCGGACTGCGTCTTCGGGAAGGCGTCGACGAAGAGCAGTTCGCGCGGCCGGAACGGTTTCCCGTGTTCCTCGCCGACCAGCTCGCGAAGCTCCTCGCGGAGCCCGTCGCCCGGTTCGACGTCGGGTTCGAGGACGACGTAGGCGACCACCGCGGTGCCGGTCGTGTCGTCCGGGACGCCCACCGCGGCCGCTTGATTGACGGCGTCGTGGTCGATGAGCACGCCCTCGATCTCGGCCGGGCCGACCTTCCGCCCGGCGACGTTCAGGGCGTCGTCGGCGCGGCCGTGGAGGAACCAGAACCCGTCGTCGTCCTTCTGCGCGAAGTCGCCGTGGTCCCAGAGGTCGTCCCACGTCGACCAGTACTCGTTCAGGTAGCGCTCGTCGCCGGACCACAGCGACTTCGTCATCGACGGGCAGGAGTCGCGGGCGACGAGGTAGCCGCGCTCCCCCTCGTCCCGGACCGACTCGCCGGTCTCGTCGACGATGTCGATGTCCATCCCGAGCCCCGGTCCCCCGAGCGTGCAGGGCTTCAGCGGCTGGTTCGGCATCGGCATCAGGAAGCAGCCGCAGATCTCGGTGCCGCCGGAGATGTTGATTATCGGGCAGTCGCCGCCGCCGACCGCGTCGTAGAACCAGCGCCACGACTCCGGGTCCCACGGCTCGCCGGTGGAGCCTAAGATTCGGAGCGATGAGAGGTCGTGGCCCTCGACCCACTCGTCTCCGTGCTTGCGGAGCGCGCGGATCGCGGTCGGCGAGATGCCGAACTGCGTGATCGAGTGCCGGTCGATCAGCTCCCAGAAGCGGTCCGGCTCGGGATGGTCGGGCGCGCCCTCGTACATCACCACGGTCCCGCCGAACGCGTGGTTCCCGATCAGCGTCCACGGCCCCATCATCCAGCCGATGTCGGAGACCCAGAAGAACCGGTCCGCCGGCTTCTGGTCGAAGCCGAAGTGGATCTCCTTGGCGCACTGGGTGAGGACGCCCGCGTGGGTGTGAACGATCCCCTTCGGCTCGCCCGTCGTCCCCGAGGAGTACAGCAGCATGGACTCCTGGTCGCTCGGGAGCCGCTTCGTCTCGTAGTCGGTCGATCGCGACGCGACCGCCTCCCCCCAGGTGACGTCGCGGTCGGCGTCCCACGGGACCGGCTCGACGCCACCGCCGTCGCCCCCCGCCGACTCGGCCGCCGGCGTCGCGCCCAATCGGTCGTACACCACGGTGTGTTCGACGTGGCCCGCGTCCGCGATCGCCTCGTCGGCGGTCCCCTTCAGCCGGACCTCGCTCCCGCGGCGGTAGAAGCCGTCGCCGGTGAACAGGACCGACGGCTCCGCGTCGGCGATCCGGGTCGCCGTCGCCTCGGTCCCGAACCCGGAGAAGATCGGCACCGCGATCGCGCCGACTTTCAGGCAGCCGTAGAGGATCGAGACGACCTCGGGCACCATCGGCATGTACAGGGCCACGGTGTCCCCGGTCTCGACGCCGACCGACTCCAAGTAGTTGGCGACGCGGTCGGTCTGGCGGGCCAGCTCGTGGAAGGTGACCTCCCGGACGTCGCCGGGCTCGCCCTCCCAGATCAGCGCGACCCGGTTCCGGTTCGGCGAGTCGACCGCGGCGTGTCTGTCGACGACGTTGTGCGCGACGTTGATCTCGCCGCCGGGGTACCAGTCGGTGAACTGGGGGCCGTCGCTGTCGTCACCGGACTGCATCCGGTTGCCCGCGGAGCTCCGCTCCGCGCTGCCACGAACCGCGTCGTACTCCGTGTAGAAGTCGATGTCGAGGTAGTCGACGACCTCGTCCCAGAACCAGTCGACGCCGGACGCCGGTTCGCCCGGGAGCTCCGAGGTGGTGCGTTCGATGAGCGCCTCGTAGTCGTCGATGTCGTACTCGCGCATGAACGCGGCGACGTTCGTCGACTCCGCGAACGCCTCGCTCGGCTCGTGCACGACCTCGTCTATCCCCTCGTACTCGTCCATCTCGTCCGGCCGTTTTCGCGGTAACGGTAAGTAATTTTCCTGAAATTCGCGCCACCGCGGTTCCACGCACTCGCCCGCGACCGCCGCCGTGGTCGCTGTCGCGGTCGTCGCCGCGAGGAGTTCGCGTCGGCGCATGAGAACGCGATCGGCGCCGCGAGAGTTGAACCCCGGACACGCGAGCGTCGGGAGGCCCTGCGGGCTCTGACAGAGGGAGAAGCGGTCGACCCCGGTCGACGCGGCCGGGAAGATCGGGGACCTACTCGGTCTCGACCGGGACGTCGGCGACGGGATCGGCCTCGTCCGCGGCGGCCTCCGCGTCGGCGTACACCGACTTGGGAACGATGTCCACGGAGGCGACCTCGTCGTCCGGGTCCAGGTTCATCACGATAACGCCCTTCGTGTTTCGGCTCACGGTGGATATCTCCTCGACGCGGGTCCGCATGATCTGGCCGTCGCCGCTCATCGCGACCAGGTGGTCGCCGTAGGTGACCGCCTCGATGGCGACGACCTCGCCGTTGCGGTCGCCGGTCTTGATGTCGATCAGCCCCTTCCCGTTGCGGGACTGGAGGCGGTACTCGTCGAGGTCGGAGCGCTTCCCGTAGCCGTTCTCCGTGACGGTGAGCACCCAGTTGTGGTACGCGTCGTCGATGGCGGCCACGCCGGCGACCGCGTCGCCCTCGCGGAGGTCGATCCCGATCACGCCGCGGGCGGTCCGGCCCATCGCCCGGGCCTCCGACTCGTCGAAGCGGATCGCCATCCCGTTCCGGCTCCCGATGACGATGTCCGTGTCGCCGTCGGTCACCTCGACGTCGACGAGCTCGTCGCCGTCCTCCAGCCGGATCGCGCGGATCCCCGTCGACCTGATGTTCCCGAACTCGTCGACGGCGGTCCGCTTGATGTACCCGTCGCGGGTGACCATCGTGAGGAACTCGTCGTCGTCGAGGTCGTCGGTGTTCACCACCGCCTCGATCTCCTCGCCGCCGTCGAGGTCGAGGAGGTTGACCGCGGACTTCCCCCGGGCGGTCCGGGACATCTCCGGGATTTCGTACGTCTTCAGCTCGTAGATCTGTCCGCGGTTGGTGAAGACGAGCAGGTAGTCGTGGGAGTTCGCGGCGAACACGGAGGAGACCCTGTCGCCCTCCTTCAGGCCGGTGCCGATGATCCCCTTACCCCCGCGGTTCTGCGCCCGGAAGGTGTCGAGCGACATGCGCTTGATGTAGTCGTCCTCGCTCATCACGACGACGCACTCCTCCTCCGGAATGAGGTCCTCGTGGGTGACGTCGCCGACGTCCTCGATGAAGCTCGTGCGGCGCTCGTCGCCGTACTCCGCCTTCATGTCGTTCAGCTCGTCGACGATCACGGCGTCGAGCTCGTCGGGGTCGGCGAGGATCGTCTCCAGCCGCTCGATGCGGGCGGTGACATCCTCGTACTCCGACTCGATCTCCTGCGTCTCCATCGAGGTGAGCGAGCCGAGCTGCATGCGGACGATGTGCGCCGCCTGGGCTTCGCTGAACTCGTACTCCGCCTCCAGCGCGGCCTTCGCGGCGTCGCGGTCGTCGGAGTTCTGGATCGTCTCGACCACGTCGTCGACCTGTTCGAGCGCCTTCAGTCGGCCTTCGAGGATGTGCGCGCGGTCCTCTCGCTCCGCGAGCTCGTGCTCTGAGCGGCGGCGCACCACCTCGCGGCGGTGCTCGACGTAGTGTTCGAGCGTCTCCTTCAGGTCCAGCACCTGCGGCGAGCCGTCGACCAGCGCGAGGTTGATGACGCCGAAGGTGCGTTCGAGGTGGCTCTCTAACAGCTGGTTCTTGACGACCTCCGCCATCGCGTCGCGCTTGAGCTCGACGACGATGCGCATCCCGTCGCGGTCGGACTCGTCGCGGAGGTCGCGGATCCCCTCGATCGCGCCCTCGTTGACGTCCTCGGCGATGCGCTCGACGAGCCGGGACTTGTTCTGCTGGAATGGGAGCTCCGAGATGACGATCCGGCCCTCCTCCTCCATGACCTCGAACTCGGCGCGGACGCGAACGCGACCGCGACCCGTCTTGTACGCCTTATGAACCGCGTTCCGCCCGACGATGTTCGCGCCGGTCGGGAAGTCCGGTCCCTTGACGTGTTCCATCAGGTCCTCGACGGCCGACTCCGGGTTCTCGATCAGTTCGACCGTCGCGTCGACGACCTCGCCGAGGTTGTGCGGCGGGATGTTCGTCGACATCCCCACCGCGATCCCCGAGGAGCCGTTGACGAGGAGGTGCGGCACCGCCGACGGCAGCACCTCCGGCTCTTCGAGCCGGTCGTCGTAGTTGGCGGTGAAGTCGACCGTGTCGCGCTCGATGTCGGCCAGCAGCTCCTCGGCGATGGGGGCCATCCGGGCCTCCGTGTACCGCATCGCCGCCGGCGGGTCGCCGTCGACGGAGCCGAAGTTCCCCTGCCCGTCGACGAGGGGGTACCGCATCGAGAAGTCCTGGGCCATCCGCGCGAGCGTGTCGTAGATGGCGCTGTCGCCGTGCGGGTGGTAGTCACCCATCGTCTCGCCGACGATGGAGGAGGACTTCCGGTGCGAGGAGTTGCTCGTGACGCCCGCCTCGTGCATCGCGAAGAGGATGCGCCGGTGGACGGGTTTGAGCCCGTCGCGGACGTCGGGGAGCGCGCGGCCGGCGATGACCGACATCGCGTAGTCGATGTACGACTGCTCCATCTCGTCCTCGATGCGGGCGTTCGTCACCTGTGCGGCGCGGACGTCGTCGGGGTTCGCGTCGGGTACGTCGGAGCTCATATGTCCACCCACTCGGCCTCTGTCGCGTGTTCCTTGATGAACTGCTTCCGCGGCTCGACCGCGTCGCCCATCAGCACGTTGAACATGCGGTCCGCCGCGGCCGCGTCGTCGATGTTGATCTGTTTGAGGATGCGATTTTCCGGGTCCATCGTCGTGTCCCACAGCTGGTCGGGGTTCATCTCGCCGAGGCCCTTGAACCGCTGGACCTGATCCGGGTCGCCGTCGCACTTCTCCTCGACGATCCGGTCGCGCTCCGCCTCCGTCATCGCGTCGTACGTCTCGCCGCGGTAGCGGACGCGGTAGAGGGGCGGCTGGGCGGCGTACACGTAGCCCGCCTCCAGCAGGGGCTTCATGTGGCGGTAGAGGAGCGTAAGGAGCAGGGTCCGGATGTGTGCGCCGTCGACGTCGGCGTCAGTCATCAGGATGATCTTGTTGTACCGCGCGTCCTCGATGTCGAACTCCTCGCCGATCCCCGCGCCGATCGCGGTGATCAGCGCGCGGATCTCGTCGTTCTCAAGGATGCGGTCGAGCCGGTGTTTCTCGACGTTGAGGATCTTCCCCTTGAGCGGGAGGATCGCCTGGTTCTCGCGGTTCCGGCCCTGCTTGGCCGACCCGCCCGCGGAGTCGCCCTCGACCACGAACAGCTCGGCCTCGGTGGGGTCTCGGGTCTGGCAGTCGGCGAGCTTCCCGGGCAGCGCGGTCGACTCCAGCGCCGACTTCCGGCGGGTGAGCTCCTCGGCCTTCTTCGCCGCCTTGCGCGCCCGCGCGGCCTCCGCGGCCTTGTGGACGACCTTCCGGGCGGTGTCGGGGTTCTCCTCGAAGAACGTGCCGAGCTTCTCGTGGGTCGCGGACTCGACGATGCCGCGGACCTCGCTGTTGCCGAGCTTCGTCTTCGTCTGCCCCTCGAACTGCGGGTCGGGGTGTTTCACGGAGATGACCGCGGTGAGCCCCTCGCGGACGTCCTCGCCCTTGAGGTTCGCGTCGAGGTCGTTGACGAGCCCGTGCTCGTTGGCGTAGTCGTTGACGGTCCGGGTGAGGGCCGTCTTGAACCCCGTGAGGTGGGTGCCCCCCTCGCGGGTGTTGATGTTGTTCGCGAACGCGTGGACGGAACCCTGCAGCTCCTCGGTCGCCTGCATCGCGACCTCGACGTGGATGTCCTGGTCCTCGTCCGCGAAGTAGATAACCTCGTCGTGGATCGGCGTCCGCGCCTCGTTGAGGTAGCCGACGAACTCGCGGATGCCGCCGTCGTAGAGGAACGTCTGCTCGTCGCCCGCGTCGGCGGCGTCGCCGTCCGCGTCGCGCTCGTCCGCGAGCGTGATGGCGACGCCGGAGTTGAGGAACGCCAGCTCGCGCAGGCGGCTGGCGAGCGTCGAGAACTCGAAGTCGCCCGTCTCGAAGATGTCGCCGTCGGGCCAGAAGCGGATGTACGTCCCCGTGTCCTCGCCCTCGTCCATGTTGCGGACGCGCTCGAACGCGCCCTCGACGGGCTCGCCGCGGGCGAACTCGTGGCGGTAGACGCCGCCGTCGCGTTTTACCTCGACTTCCAGCCGCTCCGAGAGGGCGTTGACGACGCTGACGCCGACCCCGTGGAGGCCGCCGGAGACCTGGTAGGACTTGGAGTCGAACTTCCCGCCGGCGTGGAGGACGGTCATGATCACTTCGAGCGCCGGCCGGTCGTACTTCTCGTGGGTGTCGACGGGGATGCCCCGCCCGTCGTCGCTGACGCTGACGGAGCCGTCCCCGTGGATCGTGACGGTGATCTCGTCGCAGTAGCCCGCGAGGGCCTCGTCGATAGAGTTGTCGACGACCTCGTAGACGAGATGGTGCAATCCTCGACCGTCCGTGGATCCGATATACATCGCCGGACGTTTACGGACGGCCTGGAGGCCTTCGAGGACCTGTATCTGGCCGGCTCCGTATTCACTCTGCTCTGACATAGAACTTGCCTGATTTAGTCAGTGCCGGCTTATAAACCCGGCGCACGCGCACGCGGGCGTGCAGGAGGCGACGGGCGCGGACGAGAGTCAAGGCGGTCCGGTGCGTGCGCACGGGTCACTCCGCCCCGCCAGCCCCGCCGGGACGCGTTTGACTTCCTCCCCGCCCTGAAGGGCGAGGATTCCTCCGGTGGGATGTTGGCTATGCCGTACCCACGGAGGCAACTTTCCCGTTGCCGGTACTCTGGTTTGTGCGCTCCTCGTTGGGACTTTCCCTCTCGGGAGAGTGTGGTGTCTCTGACCAGTTGTGGTCGTCCCACTTGAGGCGCACGGGCCGAGCCATCGACCCAACTTCGAGTTCGCAAGCCTGCTGTTCGAGGAATGTCCGGGACGCACACAGATCGGCGTGTGCTTCGTGGCCGCACGGACATCGGAACACGTCGCCGTCGCGATCGGTACCCTCTTGTTCGCCACACACCGGGCACGTTCGGGTTGTATTGGCTTCTGACTGCACCTCAATACTGATGCCGTATTCCTCGGCTGTGTACGATAAGCGATCGATGAACGCCCGAAAGGCCCAGAACTGGTGAGTCTTTGCGTTCACTTCAGCACACCAGTGCGCCGAGAGAACATCCGTGAGGTCGCCGACGTACACTGTCTTGACACCGTCGGCGTAGAGCTGTTCCATCAGGTCCCGGGCTAGTGCCTCCTGTGCGTGGTCGCGCCGCCGTGTCCGTTTCTGATACAGCTGCCGAATTCGGTTGCTACTGTATCGCCCCTCACGGAGCTTCGACTGTAATCGGGCAATTTCGTCGGTCGTCTCGCGGAAGCGATCAAACAGGTCGCGGCCCTCGTAGAGGTACTGCTGGCCGGTCGTCGTTGTACAGGCGATGAGATTGTTTGCGCCCACGTCCAGTGCGGCTTCTTCCGAAGCCAGTGGTGAATCCTGTTGTGAATCAGGTACGGTAACAGGCTGAAAAGCCCTGAACGTGTCGTCTATCTCGTCGTACTGTATCTCCAAACGACCTTGTTCGCCGTCCCACTTCGGGTCGCCAGCGACTTCAAGACGGAGGCGACCAGTGTGGTCGTATTCGTCCTTCAGAGCGGACCCGACTGGGATCTCGATTCGTGACCGATCGCCGGTTTCCAGTGTATACAAGTCGTTCCGGATGAACGTGCGTAGTTCTCGTCCATCATCTTCGTTGCCCCAGTATCCGGGGGGCGAGGGACGTTCATTACGGTCGCCGTTGTGCCAGTCGTCTAGGGCGGCAAAAAACGAGTTCCACGCAGACTTGTTTTTCCGGATCACTTGCTGTGCGGTTCCAGAGCCGGTCACATCGACATACTGCTTGCGGTAGTCAGCAGTGTCCCACACTGATTCGCCGTCGAAGAATTGCTGGCGACGCTCGTAATTGAGCTCGTTCCACAGGCTCGCAGAGGCGTCCAACAGATCCAACAGTAGCCGCTCGTCGTCGTCGGAGAGCGGGCGTACCGCGAACGTGTTGGTTCGCCTCACGACAACAGACATTTGTAGTCCTACGTCTATATGTCTTTTGGACACAAACAATGCGACCGAATATCAACATTTCACACACCCTGAACGGCCGCGTGAAAGACTACGCTGAAGATCAAGACGTGAGTCTTGAAGAAGCCTACCGAGAAATTATCGAAGCAGGATTGGAAGCGGTGGAACATCCAGACGAATCGTAGCACGTCGGTTGTGGCATTGTGCTGTCGCTTGGACCCCGCCCTGAAGGGCGAGGCTTCCGCTTGCTATCCGTCAGCGCTCGTCGAGGAACGCGCTCGCGCGCTCGACGACGGACGCGCGGAACCGGGCGACGTCGACTCCGGCCGGACCGCTCTCGCCGTCCCCGAACCGGAGGGGCGTCTCCCGGGCGACCGCCTCGACGGTCAGGTCCGCGAGCCGGTCGACCGTCGCCGGCTCTCCGCGCCGTTCGAGGGCCGCGACGACCCGGTCGAACCGCTCCCGTCCGGCGTGGACCGCGGCGAGTTCGTCGGGGTCGGGAGGGTCCGTGGCCCGGTCGCCTCTCGCGCGGCCGTCTCCCGCGCCGTCGCCGTCGTCGCTCGGCCCCCTCGAGATCTTCACGCGTCCGCCGCGCTTGTTCCGGACGACGACGCCGGCCGCCGGGCCGTCGCGCCACTCCGACGCCGGGACCGCGTATCCCTCGGGGTCGAAGTCGCGCGCGTTCACCTCGCGCGCCACCGCGTTTACCGGGGCGAGCCCGACCCCCTCGAAGATCGCCGCGGCGGCGTCCGGCGGCCGGAACGCCCCGTCCTCCTGACTCTCTCCGTTCCCCTCGCGCTCTCTGTCACCCCCACTCTCTCCGTTCCCCCCGCGCTCTCTGTCACCCCCACTCTCTCCGTTCCCCTCGCGCTCTCCGTCCGCGCCCGTCCACACGTCGGTGCCGAGGAACGGCGGGATCCGGTCCCAGTCGTAGTCGGTCCCGCAGCGGTGGGTGGCGACCCCGAAGAACGTCACGCCGGCGGGGTCGGCGACGGCCCGCCGGAGCGCCTCGCGGTCGAACCGATCGCGGGCGTGCCGGACCGCGGGTCGGACCGCGGGCGGGACCGCGTCGAGGTCGTCGTACACCGCCTCCGGACCGCCGAACCGGAGGAGTCCGGACTCGTCCATGCGGAACCGGAGCCCCGTTCCGTCGATCAGTTCGAGGAGCCAGAGGTGGCCCTCGAGGAGGCCGTCGGGCGGGTCCGCGTCGTCGAGGTCCGGGAGCGGTGGGAACCGGCGCATGGTGTGTCGGGCGGGCGACCGGCCTGAGACTCCGACCCGCAGCGGGTTGGCTCTTTGGGAGACCGCGAGGGGCGCCGTCGGTCCGTCGCCGACCCCGCCGGCGCGTCGCCCGGGCCCACAGCTACAAGCGGCCGCCTGCCGTACCGACTCGCGATGCTACCGATCGCGGACTCCTTCGAGCACGACTACCGCGGCTGTGAGATCCTGTACGGACGCGGTCGCGCGAGCGAGCTGAGCGCGGTCCTCGCCGACCGGGGGCTGGGGGACGCGCTCGTCGTCTGCGGCGCCAACGTCGGCGCCAACGACGACCTGATGGACCGGATCCGCGGGGGGCTCGACGACCGACTCGCCGGCGTCTTCGACGGGACGACCCCCGACAAGCGCGTCGAGACGGCGTACGACCTCCTCGACAAGCGGGCCGAGGTGGGCGCGGATACCCTCGTCGCGGTCGGCGGCGGCAGCAGCCTCGATATCGCCCGGCAGGCGGCGCTACTCGACGTCGACGACCGCGACCTCGCCGAGCTCCGCGACGACGCGGCGGAAGGCCCCGACGCGCTCGGGTCGCTCGCGCCCGGGTCCGACCCCTTGCTCCCGGTCGTGGTGATCCCGACGACGTTCGCCGGCGCGGACCTCTCGACGGGCGGCTCGCTGGAGGTGCTCCCGGCCGACGAGTCGCCCACGGGCCAGCCGCTGACCGTCAGCGGCGACGGACCGATGCCGGTCGTCGACCTCGCCGACCCGGCGCTGTTCGAGACGACGCCGTCGTCGGCGCTCGCGGGGTCGGCGATGAACGGCTTCGACAAGGGGATCGAGACGCCGTACGCGCGGGACGCGACGCCCGTGAGCGACGCGGCCGCGGTCCACGGGCTACGGCTCCTCTCCGACTCGCTCCCGCGGGTCGCCGGCGATCGGCCGGAGACCGAGGCCGCCGCGGACCGGGCCGTGGTCGGCGCGCTGCTCGTCCAGCTCGACCGCCGGATCTCGGTGATACACGCGTTCGGCCACGGGTTCGCGCGCCGCTACGACGTCCAGCAGGGCGACGTCCACGCGGCCGTCGCCCCCCACGTCCTCGCGTACCTCTTCGACGAGGTCGACGCGAGCCGCCGAGCGCTCGCCGCCGGGTTCGGCGTCGACGTCGACGGGCGCGACGACGACGCGATCGCGGAGGACGTCGTCGACGCCGTCGCCGCGATCCGCGGCGCGCTACCGGTGCCCGAGCGCCTCCGCGATCTGCCGGCGACGGCGGAGGGCGATCTCCCCGCGATCGCCGAGTACGTCGCCGACGACTGGTGTATGGACCGGGCGCCCGAGGAACTCGACGCGACGCCGGAGGCGATCGAGGGCGTGTTGCGCTCGGCGTGGTGACCGGGCGGAGGGCCCGATTTCGGCCGGCCTGACCGCGGCCGGAGGGTTCGGCGTGTCTCTCCCCGCTCAGCGACCGCGATACCGACCCGCGGCGACGGCCGCGGCGAGGAGCGCGAGGACCGCGGCGACGACGCCGAAGCCGGGAGCGCCGTCGTCGGTGTCGCCGGAGCCGTCGTCTCCGGTATCGTTCGAACCGTTCGCGCTCGGATCGGCCTCGTCCGCGGTCTCGACGCCCTCGACCGTCGCCGGGTCGGACTCGACGCCCCCGTCGCTCGCGACGATCGTCCGGTCTCCGGCGGACGAGATCGGCACCTCGATCTCCCCGCGGGCGTCGGTCTCGCCGACGTCCTCGCCGTCGACCTCGACCGTGGCGCCGGCCACCGGCTCGTCGTACGCGTTCAGCACGGTCACGCGCGTCGTCTCGCCGACGAGCACGCGGTCGTTCGCCGGGGTGACGGACAGCGCGGGGGTCCGCTGGGCCGTGGCGTTCACGCTCCTCGGGGACTCTCGCACCCGGACTCGCTCGGGCGAGGGGTCGTACCCGTCCGTGACGACCTCGACCGTGTACGCCGCGTTCACGGGCACGTTGAGCGAGGCCGTTCCCTCGGTCACGGTCACCTCCCCTTCGAACACCGACGATGTCACCCGGACCGACCCGCTCTCGATCGGCTCGGGCGGGTCGAAGTGGTCGTCGAGGGCGCGGACGTCGAGCGTCACGGTCCCCCGCTCGATCGCGATCGTCGTCTCCGTGTTCAGCGACACCGTGACCTCGCGCTCCGTCTCGTAGTACCCCGGCTTCACGACCGTGACGTTGTACGTGCCCCGCTCGAGGCGAGCCGTCTCGTAGGTCCCGTCCGATCCGGTCTCGCCGCGGTCGACGGACCGCCCGTCCTCGCGGACGGTCACCCTCGCGTCGGCCTGCGATCGATTCTGGTCGTCGAGGACCGTCACCGTCGCGGTCCCGCTCCGGGTGACGCCGAGGTCGATCTCCGCCGCGCTCGCGTTCTCGACCTCGAGCGGCCTGTTTCTGACGTAGGTGTCGTCGTCCACGTCCAGCTCCACGCTCGATCCCTCGGGGACGTCGAGGAGCACGTTCCCGTTGCTCGCCGTCGTGCCCGTCGCGGTCCCCGTCTCTCCCGAGTCGGTCTCCCACTCGGCCTCGACGGTCGCCCCGCCGACTGCGTCGCCGTCCTGGTCGGCGACCGAGACGGTGAGCGTCACCTGATCCTGACCGACCGCGCCGCCGGTGGCGACGACCGCGACGAGCAGTACCGCGGCTCCGACGAGGACCAAGCGTGCGACGTTCATGTACGACATACTAAACATTGCCGTCATATATTGGTATGGGCCGCTTACCGGTTTCTGACCGCGGACGTGTGCCCGATTTCGAGGGGACTCCCCGCTTCTGACCGACGAGCGAGGTCGCGGTGCCTCGCGCCGGTCGAGCCGGGAGTGACGTCGCGGACGGACCGCCCGCGACCCCGACTCCGCCGTATTCAAATACGCGCGCGAAGACCAACGGATATGGAGCAGATCGACGACCAGTACGCGCCCGCGGACGTCGAGTCGGCGGTCGACGACTACTGGGACGACGTGGACGCCTACGAGGCGGCGAAGGAGGCGCACGCCGACGACCCGCCCTTCTTCTTCGTGGACGGGCCGCCGTACACCTCCGGGCAGATGCACCTCGGCACGGCGTGGAACAAGACGCTGAAGGACGCGATCATCCGCCACAAGCGGATGACCGGCCACCGCGTCACCGACCGACCGGGCTACGACATGCACGGGCTCCCGATCGAGGTGAAAGTCGAGGAGGAGCTCGGCTTCGAGAACAAGCGGGACATCGAGGAGTACGGGATGGAGGCGTTCATCGAGAAGTGCAAGGAGTTCGCCTTAGAGAACCGCGCGGCGATGGACGAGGACTTCAAGTCCATCGGCGTCTGGATGGACTGGGAGGACCCGTACGAGACCATCTCGCCGGAGTACATGGAGGCCGCGTGGTGGGCGTTCTCCGAGGTCGCCGACAACGGGCTCGTCGAGCAGGGGAAACGCTCCATCTCGCAGTGCCCGCGGTGCGAGACCGGGCTCGCCAACAACGAGGTCGAGTACGAGGACGTCGAGGACCCCTCCATCTACGTGAAGTTCCCGCTCGCCGACCGCGAGGGGAGCCTCGTCATCTGGACGACGACGCCGTGGACGATCCCCGCGAACACCTTCGTCGCCGTCGACGAGGAGCTCGCGTACAACGCCGTCCGCGCCGAGAAGGACGGCGAGGAGGAGCTGCTCTACGTCGCCGAAGAGTGCGTCGAGGACGTGCTCGGAGAGGGGCGCTACGAGGAGTACGAGGTCGAGGCCGAGCTGACGGGCGAGGATCTCGTCGGCTGGGCGTACGATCACCCGCTCGCCGACCACGTCGCCGAGTACCCCGACTCCGAGGGCGCCGGGCGGGTGTACGCCGCCGACTACGTGGAGGCCGACCGCACCGGGCTCGTCCACTCCGCGCCGGGCCACGGTGAGGAGGACTTCCACCGCGGCACGGAGCTGGGACTCGATATCTACTGTCCGGTCGGCCCCAACGGCGAGTTCACCGAGGCGGCCGGCGAGTACGCGGGCCAGTTCGTGCGCGACGCCAACGACGACATCGTCGCGGACCTCGTCGCCGACGGCCACATGCTCGCGCACGGCACCGTCGACCACAGCTACGGCCACTGCTGGCGCTGTGACACCGGGATCATCCAGCTGGTCACCGACCAGTGGTTCATCTCGATCACGGACGTGAAAGAGGACCTCCTCGACAACATGGAGGAGTCCGAGTGGCACCCGCAGTGGGCGCGGGACAACCGGTTCCGCGACTTCATCGAGGACGCCCCCGACTGGAACGTCTCCCGCCAGCGCTACTGGGGGGTCCCGATCCCCATCTGGGTGCCCGACGACGCCGAGGCGGGGAACCTCGACGAGGACATGATCGTGGTCGGCACCCGCGAGGAGCTCGCCGAGCGCGTCGAGGAGGACGTCGACCCCGGGGCGATCGACCTCCACCGCCCCGCTGTCGACGACCTGACCATCGTCGAGGACGGCGTCACGTACCGCCGCGTCGAGGACGTGTTCGACGTGTGGCTCGACTCGTCGGTCGCCAGCTGGGGCACGCTCGGCTACCCGTCCGAGGAGGAGGCCCACGACGAGCTGTGGCCCGCCGACCTCATCGTCGAGGCGCACGACCAGACCCGCGGCTGGTTCTGGTCGCAGCTCGGCATGGGCACCGCCGCTGTCGGCGAGATCCCCTACGAGGAGGTGCTGATGCACGGCTTCGCAAACGACGAGGACGGGCGCAAGATGTCGAAGTCGGTCGGCAACATCGTCACCCCGGAAGAGGCGATCGAGCGCGCCGGTCGCGACCCGCTCCGCACCTACCTGCTCTCCCACGACCAGCAGGGGGTCGACCTCGCGTTCGAGTGGGACGGGCTCGGCGAGCTGCAGGGGAAGCTCAACATCCTCTGGAACGTGTTCCGCTTCCCGCTGGAGTACATGGAGCTCGACGGCTACGACCCCGCCGAGGCCGACCTCGCCGACGGCGAGCTGGAGCTCGTCGACGAGTGGGTGCTCTCCCGGCTCCAGTCGGTCGAGACCGAGGTGACCGAGGCGTGGGCCGACTACCGCGTCAGCGACGCGGTCAACGCGGTGATCGAGTTCGTCACCCAAGACGTCTCGCGCTTCTACGTGAAGGCCGTCCGCGACCGGATGTGGGAGGAGGCGGACTCCGCCTCGAAGCGGGGCGCCTACGCGACGCTCGCGACCGTCCTCGACGAGGTGATCCGGCTGCTCGCGCCGATCGCGCCGTACCTGACCGAGCGGATGTACCAGACGCTCGACGGCTCGGCGACCACGGTCCACCAGCTCGACTACCCCGAGCCCGACGACGGGCTCCGCGACCCCGAGCTGGAGCGCGACGTGGCCGTCCTCCGCGACGTCGAGGAGGCCGCCGCGAACGCCCGCCAGCAGGCGGGCCGGAAGCTCCGGTGGCCCGTGCCGCGCGTCGTCGTCGAGAGCGGCGACGACGAGGTGACCGCCGCCGTCGAGCGTCTGTCCGACCTGATCGGCGAGCGCGTCAACGCCCGCGAGGTGACCGTCACCGACGCGTTCGACGAGCTCGTCGAGACCGCCGAGCCGCAGATGGCCGAGATCGGTCCCGCCTTCGGCGCCGACGCCCAGAAGGTGATGGACGCGGTGCAGGGCGCGACGCGCGCGGCGGTCGAGGGCGGCGCGGTGGCCGTCGACGGCGAGCCCGTCGACCTCGACGACGCGATGGTCGAGTACGTCGCCGAACCCCCGGATAACGTCTCCGGCGTCGACTTCGACGGCGGCACCGTCTACGTCGACACCTCGCTCACCCCCGAGATCGAGTCGGAGGGGTACGCCCGCGACGTGATCCGTCGGATTCAGGAGATGCGCAAGGAGCTCGACCTCGACGTCGAGGCCCGGATCCGGGTCGGCGTCGCCGTCGACGACGACCGGATCGCCGGCTTCGTCGACGAGCACGCCGACCTGATCGCCGGCGAGGTGCGCGCCGACGAGTGGCTCGACGAGCCGAGCGACGCCGCCGAGACCGACGGGCTCGTCGAGGAGTGGGACGTCGAGGACGTCGTCGTGACGATCGGAATAGAGCCGGTCGCGTAGGGGAACTGCCGGTTTCGAGCCCGTCAGTCGCGCGGCAGACGGACCGGCCGCGGAACTGATCGCGCTTTTCGTTCGTCCCGCCGTTGGCGTGGTATCAATTCACATCCCGAAACCTATAGGTGAGTTCTTTACTTATGGTTATCTATGCATGTCCGGGCGGCCCGGCCCGACGACGCGGAGGCGCTGCGAACGGCGGTCTCGCGAGCGCGCGAGGCGACCGTCTTCGACGACATCGGATCCCCGCTCTTGGACGTGTCCGCCGCCGGCGTCCGCGAGGCCGCCGCCGAGGCGGAGTGGTCGTTCCTGATGGAGAACGACGACGGCCCCGTCGGCGTCGCCATCGCGCACCCCGACGCGCAGGGGCCCGAAGCCGAGCTGCTCGCGCTGTGGGTCCACCCGAGCCACGCCGGAGAGGGCGTCGCCGCCGAGCTCCTTTCGCGGGTCGCGTCCTCGCTGGGTCGCCACGACGTCGACACGCTTCGGGCGAGCGTCCCCGCCGACAGCCCGGGCGCACAGGAGTTCTTCGCCGCCCACGGGTTCAGTCCCCGAGGCACTCGCCGCGGCCCCGCCGGCGACGAGTCGGTCGTCGTCGCCGACGCGGGCGAGCTGGCGTGACGCCGGCGGCGCGGAACTAAGTGGTCTCCGCACCCGTTTCGAGTCGTCACTGAATGCCCTCCGTCGACCCCGGTCTGATTACCCTCGCCGCGCTCGGTGTCGCGTTCGCGCTCGTCGCCCTCGCCAGCCTCCGGCCCGCGAGCCGGTTCCGTCGCCTGTACGGGGTGGACGACGCCGACAATGCGGGCGCGCGGGCCAACGCCGCCGTGCTCGGGGGCACCGGGGCGTTCCTCGTCGCCCTCGCCGCGGCGATCGCGCTGGGCGTTCCCGATCGGACCGTCGCGGTCGGCGCGCTCGGCGTCGCCGCCGTCGGAACGGTCGCGCTCGGGTGGCTCGTCCGCTACCGCGACCGGCGCGACCTCCTGACGACGCCGGACGTGAGCCGCGAGCGAGCCCGGCGGCTCGGCGGCGCGGCGATATGGGCCGGCCTCCTGCTCTGTCTCCCGCTCGTCGGGGTACTCCTCGGAGCCAGCGAGGCGTCGATCGTCGTCGCGGCGCTGGGCGGGAGCGTCGTAACGCTCCTCCTCGTCGCGCTCGCGTATCGGTAGCGTCGGCCGCGGTGCCGCGACGGCCGCCCGGTCCGGAGCTACTTCAGACGTTCCTGCAGGAAGGAGGGGTGCGCGGCGGTGACGCCGTCGATCGCCAACAGCTTCTCGGAGATGACGTCGCCGAGCTCGTCGCCGTCGCGGGCGCGGACCTCGGCCATCAGCATGTGGTCACCGGAGGAGGTGTACAGCGCCTGCACCTCGTCGAGCTCTTTCAGCTCGCGGGTCGCGCCGACGTACTTGCCGGAGTCGACGTCCATCCCGACCATGGCGATCGACTGCGACGAGAGCTTCTTCGGGTCGATCTCCGCCGAGTAGCCGACGATCACGCCTTTCTCTTCGAGGCGGTCGATGTACTTCCGCACCGTCGGCTTCGAGACGTCGGCTCGGTCGGCGATCTCCGCGCAGGAGGCCTGTGCGTCCTCCTCTAACACCGACAGGATCCGTTCTTCGGTCGATACCGTACTCATACCCGACTCTTTGTCACCACGGAAAAAATACCTTGCGAACCGAAAAACGAGACGAACGGACGACGAACTACGGCCAAATCGGCCGTAGGAACCTGTCTACGACCGATTCAGGCGTGCTTGTCGAGGAACTGGTCGTGCGAGCGCTCCCACTCGTACTCGTCGTCCCAGTAGCGCTCCGCCAGCGGCTCCTCGGGCATCTCGCCGATCGCCTGCTTCTCCGCGCCGTAGGACGGGCGGTCCTCGTCGACGTAGTACCGGCCGGTGAGGACCTTCCCCTCGTGCAGCGACTCCTCGGTCTCGCGCATCATCTCCGCGGCCTCGACGCGGTCGGTCCGGTCGAAGTCGTAGTCGTCGGACTCGTTGACGTCGATGTACGGGACGTACTGGCGCGCGTCCTTGTTCCAGGTCGGACACTGGGTGAGGAAGTCGACGTGCGCGAAGCCGTCGTGCTCGATCGCCTCGATGATGATCTCCTTCGCCTGGTTGGGGTTGACCGCGGCCGTGCGGGCGACGTAGGAGGCGCCGGCGTTCAGCGACATCGAAAGCGGCTTGAGCGGCTCCTTGGCGCTGCCGGACGGCTGCGTCTTCGACTTGTGGCCCTTCGGGCTGGTGGGCGAGGTCTGGCCCTTCGTGAGCCCGAAGATCTCGTTGTTGAAGACGATGTACGTCATGTCGTGGTTCTCCCGGGCCGTGTGGATGAAGTGGTTCCCGCCGATCCCGTAGCCGTCGCCGTCGCCGCCGGCGGCGATGACTTCGAGGTCGGGGTTCGCGAGCTTCGCGGCGCGGGCCACGGGCAGGGAACGCCCGTGGATCGTGTGGAACCCGTACGTGTCGAGGTAGCTGTTCAGCTTGCCCGAACAGCCGATCCCGGTGCACAGCAGGGTCTCCTCGGGCGTGCGCCCGACCTCCGGAAGCGCCTGCTTGAGCGCCTTCAGGACGCTGAAGTCACCGCAGCCCGGACACCAGGTCGGCTGCGGCTCCACGCCGGGGGTGTACTCGTCGCGGTCGATCTCTCGCTCCTCTCCGATCGCTGAAAACGTGCTCATTGGTTAGTCACCTGCGGCTGGGACGAAGGTGGTCTGATGGCTGGACGCGTCGCCGTCGCCCTCGACGATCGCTGCCTCGAACCCGTCGACGATCTCCGCCGGCTCGAACGGGTTCCCGTTGTACTTCAGCAGACTCGACAGCCGCTCGCCGTAGCGGCCGAGGTGCTTCTGGATGAGCCCGCGGAACTGTCCCGAGGCGGTCATCTCGACGACGAGCACCTCGTCGACGCTCTGGACGAACTCCTCGACCTGGTCGGTCGGGAACGGAAGCATGTCGGAGACGCCGTACGATTTCACCGATATACCGGCGTCGTTGAGGCGACCGACGGCCTCCTCGACGGTGCCCTGCTGGCTCCCGAAGGTGAGGATGCCGTACTGGGCGTCGTCGGGGCCGGCGTACGAGCCCGTGTCGACCGTGTCGAGGTCGGCGCGGATCGCCTCCAGCTTCTGGGTCCGGCGGTCGATCTGCGCGACGCGGTTGTCCGGCGACTCGGCGATGTGCCCGGTCGGGTCGTGTTCGTTGCCGGTCGCGAGGAAGCGACCGCCCTTCTGGCCGGGGATCGACCGCGGGGAGACGCCGTCCTCGACGTCGTGCTGGAACCGGTGGAACTTCCCGTCGGCCGAGTGCGGCTCCTCCGCCAGCGCGTCCTCGCTCAGGGTCTTCCCGAGCGTCGGGTTCGGCTCGCGGTCGAAGTGGCTCTTGGGGACGTTCGTCATCTCGCCGCCGAGCTTCTGGTCGTACAGCAGGATCGACGGGATCTGGTACTCGTAGGCCAGCCGGAAGGCGATCCGCGACTGCTCGTACGCCTCCTCGACCGTCCCCGGCGCGAGGACGACGCGCTGGGAGTCGCCCTGCGAGGTGTACAGGACGTGTTCGAGGTCGGACTGCTCGGGCTTCGTCGGCATCCCGGTCGAGGGCCCGGCGCGCATGGCCTCGACGAGGACGACGGGCGTCTCCGTCATCTCAGCGAGCCCGAGTGGCTCGGACATCAGCGCGAACCCGCCGCCGGAGGAGCCGGACATGGCCTTCACGCCGGCGTGCGAGGCGCCGACCGCGAGCGCGGCCGCCGCGATCTCGTCTTCGACCTGCTCGGAGATCCCGCCGAGCTTCGGCAGGTTGTTGCTCATGATGGTGAACACCTCGGTCCACGGCGTCATCGGGTAGCCGGCGATGAACCGACAGCCCTCGTCGATGGCGCCGTAGGAGATGGCGTCCGACCCGGACATGAGCAGCTGCGTCTCGTCGTGTTCGCCGGTCGGGACGCTGACGTCGGGTGCGTCGACGTCGTACTCCTCTCGCACCTGGTCGTAGGCGGTCTGGAGGATCTCCAGGTTCGGGTCGAGGATCTTCTCCGGCATCGCGTCGCGCATGAGGTCCTGGACGTGGTCGAGGTCCATGCCGGTCAGCGCGCAGGTGGCGCCGACGCCGGCGGTGTTGCGCATGACCTCGCGACCCATGTCGCGGGCGAGCCCGCGGAGGTCGAGGGGGTATACGTGCCAGTCGTTCTCCTCGGCCCGCTCGTCGAAGTTCGGGATCTCGGAGGCGTCTAACAGCCCCTCGTCGTAGACGATGACGCCGCCCTCGCGGAGTTCGTCCAGGTTCTCCGAGAGCGGTTTGATCTCTTCGTTCCCGTAGACGGCCTCCTCCTGCGGGTTCCGGGCGAACGAGTCGCCGAGCGCCAGCAGGAAGTTATAGCCGTCGCCGCGGGACCGCACCGGGTCCGCCGACGCGCGGACCTCGGTGTACGTGTGGCCGCCGCGGATACGGGACGGATAGTGGCGATGCGTGAACACGTTGAGCCCCGATCGCATCAAGGCCTTTGCGAAGTTCTGGCTCGTCGAAGCGATCCCGTCGCCGGATCCCCCCGATATCCGCCAGATGAGTTCGTCGTCAGTCATAGTGGTATGGTAGCCCGTGAGGGCCTCGTGCTCTGTGGTTGTGGTGGTTACCTCTTAGGGCTTGCTATGGAATCACAAGCAACAATCATGAAAGACCTTTAGGTCGGGGGGAGGCGGACTCGCGAGACTTCGGTTCCGCGCCCTTTTACTCGCCGCCCGCCTGACGGCGGACATGCTCACGTTCATCGGGCTCGGACTCTACGACGAACGGTCGGTCACCGTCGAGGGGCGCGGGGCGCTGCGCGCCGCCGACCGCGTCTTCGCCGAGTTCTACACCAGCCGGCTGGTCGGCGCCGACGTCGGTGAGTTGGAGGCGTACCACGACGTCGAGATCGAGGTCCGGCCGCGGGAGGGGGTCGAGCGCGACCCGGAGGCGATCCTCTCGGCCGCCGCCGAGGGCGACGTCGCCTTCTGTACCGCCGGCGACACGATGATCTCGACGACGCACACGGACCTCCGGCTGCGAGCCGAGGAGCGGGGGATCGAGACGCGCGTGATCCACGGGGTGACCGCTCAGTCGGCCGCGTCGAGTCTCACCGGGCTCCAGAACTACCGGTTCGGGAAGGCGACGACGCTCCCGTTCCCGTACGCTCACGGCGGCGACGACGTCCCCGGGAGCGTGGTCGAGACGATCGAGGCGAACCGCGAGAGCGGCCTCCACACCGTCGTCTACCTCGACATCAAGGTGGGCACCGGGCCGACCGGCCCCGACCCGGACCACGAGGAGTACATGACCGCCGACGTCGCCGCCGGGCTGCTCGCAGACGGCTGGCGCGACGAACTGGCCGTCGTCGTCGCTCGCGCGGGCTCGCCCGAACCGGTGGTCGCCGCCGACCGGCTGAGCGCGCTTTCCGAGCGGGAGTTCGGCGACCCGCTCCACCTCCTCGTGATCCCCGGCGACCTCCACCACGTCGAGGCCGACGCGCTGGCCGGGCTCGCCGGCGCCTCGCCGGAGCTCGTCGAGGAGTGAGCGGGGTCGCCGTCCGCCGACCGGTCGTTTGATATTCCTGTCCCGCGTTATCAAAGATCATGACAGACGTGCCCGCCGAGCGGCTCATGTCGACCGAACTCGTCACGATCCCCCGAGGAGCGGCCGCCGCGGACGCGGCGAAGCGCATGTTGGAGACGGGAGTGAGCTCCGTGCTCGTCGTCGACGACGGGCGCCTCGCGGGGCTGATCACCGCGACTGACTTCGTCTCGCTCGTCCGTCGGAACGACCCGGAGGACGAGACCTCCGTTGAGACGTTCATGACGACGGACGTCGTCACCGTCTCGCCCGACGACTCCGTCGAGGAGCTCGCCGACCCGACGAGCCGGGGGTACACGCACTTACCGGTGGTCGACGGGGACGACCGGTTGGTCGGGATGCTCTCGACGACCGACCTCACGGCGTACCTTTCGGAACGACGGTGAGCCCCGAGGCGAGGCGTCGCTCGGTCAGTGAGCGACTCGGTGGCTCGGTCAGTGAGCGGCTCGGCCGCTCGGCCGGCCGGCTAGCGACCCGACGCCTTCACCTGGTCGTCGTACGTCGCCCCCGCCGCGATCAGGAAGCCGATTATCGCGGTGACGAGCGCGACGCTCCCGATGGCGACGACGGCGACGGAGAACAGATCGCCCGGGAGGACCTGTGCGGACGTCAGCAGCGAGACCGCCGTGACGAACCCGATGAGCAACAGGAGACGCCCGAACCGCGCGGCGTCGATCCCGTCGTCACTTGACATAAGCTCTGATCTCGTTGATGACGCCGTCGTATCCGTCCTCGTTCGCCTCCGAGCCGAGCGAGTGGATCGACTGGCAGATCCACATTCCCGCGGTGAAGTTCAACAGCGCGACGAACGACACCAGCCCGAGCTGCGAGTCCACGGTGAGACCGATCAGGAACCCCACCGGGAGCGTCACCGACATGATGGCGTGGATAAGCAGCGACCGCGTCCCGAAGTCCCTCAACGAACTGAGAATACCCGACATATGATCAATGTGGGCGCGAACGCGTATATATGCTCGTTCGAACGCGCTCGCGTTTCCCGGACGCGCCGACGCCCGTCCCGGAGACCGTCGAACGGGGGAGCGGAGATCGCACCGGAAGAGTAATCAGATCTGGTAGCACACGACACGGTATGGATCTGAACGACCGGACCCGCGTCAGTGAGGTCATGTCGACGCCGCTAGAGACGATCGGGGGGACCGAGCCGCTCCGTGAGGCCGCGCGCCGGATGGCGGACGACGACATCAGCGCGCTCGTCGTGACGACGGGGGGCGGCTGTATCATCACGCAGAGCGACATCGTCGGCGCCGTCGCGGCCGGCCGCGACCTAGACGAATCCGTCGTTCGCGACGTGATGACCGAGAACGTGGAAACGGTGACGCCGGACCTCATGATGGAGGAGGTCGCGGCGATGATGACGATGTACGGGGTCAAACACCTCCCCGTCGTCGACGATGACTACGTCGGCATGGTCTCGTCGACCGACGTGGCGGCGCAGCTCTCGTGAGTCGAGGGACGCTCGGAAACCGCCGCGCGCCGATTTAAAACAGGAGCAGGGGAACACCGACCGCGACGCCGACCGCGATCAGCACGAGGTTCCAGATCAGCACCGGGCGGACCAGATCCCGGGCGATGCTCGCCGCGAACGCGGTCTTGACGAAGATGCTCGCGGCCGTGCCGGCGACGACCCCCGTGACCGCGGTGTCGACCGTTATCTGTCCGGTCCCGAGCAGCGAGACGGCGGTCGTCGTCGCGGTCCCGGAGGAGACGAGCCCGGCGAGGAACGAGGTGGCGACGAATCCGGCCGCGCCGAAGGCCCGTTCCGCGCCGGCGGAGGCGAGCAGCACCGCGAGGAACAGCGCGCCGAACGTCAGGGCGTTCCGCAGGCTGAAGGGGGAGGTGAGCTCCGCCTCCATCGTCGTCCGCCAGTCGCTGCGCCACACGGCGATCAGGACGCCGGCGACGGTGACCGCGCCGAGCGGCGCACCGACCACCAAAGCGGCCTCCGGGACGAAGGCGGCGACGACCGCGGCGTTCCGGAGCGCCATCGCGGCGTTCGCCAGCAGGATCGACCCGACCGCGAGGTCGAGCAGGTCCGCCCGCCCCTTCGCGCGCTTCGCCATCTCCGCGACCACCGCCGTCGAGTTCACGAGCCCGCCGAAGAAGCCGGTCACCGCGTAGCCGCGCCCCTGGTACCGCTTCACGAGCACGTAGTTGACGAAGCCGATGGCGCTGACCGCGACGACGAGCGACCAGATGAGTCGCGGCTGAACCGCCCCCCACGGGTCGATCGTCTCGGCCGGGAGCAGGGGGAAGACGACGAACGCGAGGATGGTGAACTCCACCGCGCTGCGGACCTCCTCGCGGGAGAGCCCCCACGCGAACTGGTGGAGCTCCCGCTTCAACACGAGGAGCAGCGAGGAGAGCACCGCCACCGTCACCGCCTCGATGAAGAGCGCTTGAGCGACGAGGACGCCCACCCCGTACGTGACGAGCATCGACACTGACGTGGTGAGCGAGAGGCTGTCGACCTTCTCCTCGACGAAGCTCCGAACCGCCAGGAGAACCGCGCTGGCGACGATCAGCGCCCCACCGACGACGAGTAGCCCCGGCTCGCCCAGCACCGAGAACACCGCCGCCGCGAGGCTGATCAGTGAGAACGTCCGGATGCCCGCCGACTTCTGCGACCACTCGCGCTCCAGCCCGAGGAACATCCCGAGGAGGGTCGCCAAGACGAGCTTCGCGACGTTGCTCTGGAGGTAGGGCGACGGATCGACCGGGTCGATCACGACCGACCACCTCGCCGATCAGGTCGCCGCCGCACCCGCCGGTCCCGTCGTTTCATACGGCGGGATATATCGTGAGTACGGCTATAGTTTGCTATATATTAGTATATATGTCGGCGGGACGCGCCGCCGGTCCGGCCGGCGCCGCAGTGCCGATCCCGACGTCGACGGCGGGAGAGCGTCGGCGTCGGCGGGTCGTCGGCTCAGCGGTTCGTCGGCTCCCGCGGCAGGTCCAGCGACTCCGTCAGGTCGTGTTCCTCCCCCGTGAGGAGGTAGAGCACGTCCTCGAGGATGACGGCCAGCTCCGGGAGCTCCCGCACCGCGAGGAACGTGATCCCGATCAGCGCGACGACAGCGAGGAGCTGGCTCATGATCCGGTCGGAGATGAGGAAGGAGACCCGGTACGGGTCGGTCGCGCCGAACATCGCGAGCACGAGGTCGGTCTGCCACTGCATGTACTGGTTGCCCGCGACGACGGAGATGAACGTCGTCCGGAAGATGTTGAGCACGTAGATGAGCGGGATCGACACCGCGAGCGCCCGGAGCTTGCGCGAGAGCGGCGCCCGCACGGCGGCGACGAGACCGCCGAAGATGGCCATGCTGCCGAGCCCCGTACACGCCAGGACGACGTGGATAGTGACCGTGTGACCGTCGGGGAGCGTCCACGCGTACGCCGCGTCGTACCCCTCGTAGCTCGTCACGCGCTCCGGCGCGTAGCCGAGGAGGTCGATGAGGAACCCGGTCTGGGTGGCGACGGCCTCGATGAGGACCCGACGCGGCTCGGGGAACGCGACGCCGGCGAGCGAGAACGCCGGGATGGTCTCGAACGGGAGGTAGATGAACAGCATGAGCGAGATGGCCCGCGTGAGCGTGAACAGCGAGGCGCGGCCGTTGTACAGCAGGTAGCCGGCGTAGATGCACGCCGGGACGCCGACGAGCGCCAGGATCGACTCGACGTAGCTCTGGTGCTCGAACGCGAAGTACGGCACCGTCGTCAGCCAGAAGAGCCCGAACAGCGCCCAGGTGCCCGCCGCGAGCGACCGACCGGCGGCCAGCCCGCGGCTGTCGAGCAGCCACGACGCGGCGAAGAGGATCGCGACGAGCCACGCGAACGCGAACGTGTCGGGGACCAGGCTCAGGATCGCCGGCACGCCGGGACCGAACATGACCGAACGGTCGGTCGTCGTCGAATAAAGCCCTTGTCGTTGCCGACGGACCGTCGGGAAGTCGGGGACCGAAAAGGGGGAGGAGAGCGGCGAAGAGTGAGAGGAGAGCTGGGTAAAGCGAGCGCGACCCGGCCGGTCAGCGCTCGTCGGAGTCGAGCACCCGGATCTGGTCGCCGCGGACGGTGACCGGGATCGGGACCGTCGCCTCGTACAGCTCGACGGTCACCTGGTCTTTCCCCTCGTCGATGCGCTGGACGCGGGCCTTCTCGCCTTTAAACGGCCCGGCGATCAGCTCGACGATGTCGCCCTCGGCGATCCCCTCGACGTCGGGGGTCGGCGAGAGGAAGTGCTCCACCTCGGAGAAGGGGCTCTTTGCCGGTCCGTCGCCGCCCTGGATGACGCCGCGGGCGTGGGGGATCTCGTCGAGGATCCGGGCGAACACGCTGCCGTCCGTCGCCTCGACCATCACGTAGCTCGTGAGCTGGTCGGGAGCGATGACCGCCTGGATCTCCGGCATCTCCTTCTCCGCGAGCATGTCCGCGACGGTGCGCTCCTGACTCGCTGTGGTCTTGACCGAGAAGATCGGCATCAGACGCCGACCCCCGGCAGAAGGCTCATGATCGCGAACATCAGGAAGCCGATGAAGCCGACGAGGAGGATGCCGGCGCCGGCGATCTTCGACACCTGGAGGAACTCGTCGGTGCTCGGCGTGCTCGCGAGTTTCAGCACGCGAACGTAGCTGTTGAGGTCGTACGGAACGTCCATGTTACGACGGGGTTTGAGTCGAGACGGTTTTTACCTTTTGATGCGGGGCGATCCGCCGGGATCGCGGGAAACCGCGAGAAGGAACGCTATCGGGACTGGACGCGGCGACGCGTCACTCCACGTAGTCGATGTCTTCCATCTCCGCCGCCGCTCCCTCCGGCGGCTCGCCGTTCCGACCGTAGATCTGCGGCGACTCGACGCCGGTCACGACGATCATGGTGCGCATCTCGCCCTCCAGCTCGTCGTCGACGGAGGTACCCCAGATGATCCGCGCGTCGGGGTCGATCCGGTCGTAGATCTCCTCGACGACGCCCTCGGCCTCCTCGATGGACATGTCGGTGCCGCCCGTGACGTTGACCAGCGCGGAGTTCGCGCCGGAGATGTCGACGTCGAGCAGCGGCGACCGGAGCGCGGACTTCACGGAGTCCTGCGCCTTCGAGTCGGAGTCGGACTCGCCGAGGCCGATCATCGCGACGCCGCCCTTCTCCATGACCGTGCGGACGTCGGCGAAGTCGAGGTTGACCAGGCCGGGCATCGTGATGAGCTCCGTGATCCCCTTCACCGAGCGCATGAGGACCTCGTCGGACACCTTGAACGCCTGTCGGACCGGGAGCTTCCCGACCGCGTCGAGCAGGCGGTCGTTGGGGACGACGATGACCGTGTCACTCACGTCGCGGAGGCGTTCGAGGCCCGCCTCGGCGTTCGTCCGGCGGACTTCGCCCTCGGCGGTGAACGGGGTCGTGACGATGGCGATGGTGAGCGCGCCCGACTCGCGGGCGGCCTTCGCGACGACGGGGGCGGAGCCCGTGCCGGTGCCCCCGCCGAGCCCGGCGGTGACGAACACCATGTCGGAGCCGTCGATCGCGTCCTGGATCTCCTCTTGCGACTCGATAGCGGCCTCCTCGCCGACCTGCGGAAGGGAGCCGGCGCCGCGCCCCTGGGTCTTCTGCTGGCCCATCAGGATCTTCGTGTCCGCCTCGATGTTGACGAGGTGTTGGACGTCGGTGTTGGCCGCGACCAGCTTCGCCCCGTGGATCCCCTCCTCGGTCATTCGGTTGACCGTGTTGCCCCCGGCCCCGCCGCAGCCGACGACCGTGATGTTCGTCTGGAGGTCCTGTAAGACGTCCTGCAGCTCGTCGTCGGTCATCGTTCCGGACTGCGGCGGAGCACCGGCGGTGGCATCGTTCGCGCCGGCGCCGGTCTCTCCGGCGTCGTCCGCCGGAGATTCCTCGGCTTCGTCGATGGCGTCCTCCACGATAGAATCCATTATGTGGTGTGGTTGCGACCCGGACGTATTTATTTTTGCCCGATCGTCTGACGCGAGTCAGACGGCGAGAGACCGGCGCGAGCGCGCGGGAGCCGTCGGCTTCACTCCTCTGCGTCCGCGAACTCTGCTACGTCCGCGACGTCGATCGGGAACCGCTCCGTCCGCGACCGCGACACCTCGTCCGGGGTCACCGTCTCGCCGTCGACCGCGACCGACTCGCCGTCGGCGAGCCGACCGAACGCCGGTCCCTCCGGGACGCCGCGGTCCCGCGCCAGTTCGGGGTCGAAGGCGGTCTCGCGGGCGACGACCGCGTCGTCCGCCACCTCGACGGCGTCGTACCCCTCCCCGAGCACCGCCGCGAGGTCGGCGACGAGGTCGGCGTAGGCGGGGGTGTCCGCGCGGTCGGCGAAGGCGGCCGCCCCCGCCGCGCGAGTGCCGGCCTGCTCCGTGTCGAAGGCGACGGCGTTCGCCGCCACGGCCTCTCGGGTCGCCTCCGGGTCGATCCCCTGCGCCCGCGACAGGAGTTCCGCGGGGAGCTCGCGGACCGAGACCGCGTCGGCGTCCGACGCCGCGGGGGAGACGTCCCCGAACCGGAGTCCCTCGTCGACGGTCGCGAGGTCGGTCTCCAACCGCTCGACCAGCGGGAGCGGGCGGTCCCCCACCTCCCGGACCCACGTCTCGCTCACGACGCGGTGTCCGAGCCCCTCCACGACGGCCGCGACCTCGGGCCTGTCGCCCTCGATCACGGCGCGGTCCGCGCGGCTGCGCTCGAACGCCTGCTCGATCGTCTCGCGGTTCGCCTCGGGCGCGCCCATCTCGCCGAGCGCCCAGTCGGCGCCGACGTGGCCCACGGCCCACTCGGTCTCGCGGACGATCCGGGTGAACCGGGGCGCATAGTGGCCGCCGCCGAAGCCGACGACGTGGCGGGGCGGAGCGTCGGCCGGGTCGGCCGCGTCGGTCGCACCGTCGGTCGCATCAGCCGTACCGTCGATCACGTCAGCCGCACCGTCGCTCGCGCGGGCGTCATCGTCGCCCGTGAGGTCCGGCCCGGTCCCGCGGAGGTCGAGCACCGCCCGTGCGACCGCCTCTGCCGCCTCCCGGTCCTCCCACTGGGGCTCGTCGGAGCCGAGTTCGACGAACAGCGAGGGGACGGAGGCGCTCGTCGGCCCGTGGTGGGTGCACTCGATGCCGACGTCATACCCCTCGGGGGCGTGCGCCGCCAGCGCCTCGACGACGCGCTTCTCCGCACCGGGGGCGGCGTTCGCGAGCGTCTCCGGCTCGCCGCCGCACGGCGCCGGCCCGAAGTTGCCGGTGACGTGGGCGGTCAGCAGCTCCCCCGTCTCCCCGGAGTGCCTAGAGACGAAGACGAGGAAGTCGGGATTGGCGTCGCCTGTGTCGCCCGCCTCGCCTTTGTCATCGGCATCATCGACATCGCCTGTGTCATCGGCGTCGTCGGCGTCGCTCCCGAACGCGGCGGCCGGGTCGTCCAGCTCGATGTGGAGGTCGTCGAACTCCCGGAGCTCGAACCCGTCGGTCCGGTAGTAGGTCCCGCCGCCCGCGGCGTCGGGGCGAGTCTCGTCCTCGCGCTCCTCCCAGTCGCCGACCGCGAGCAGGCGCTCGCCGATGTGTTCGGACGCGCTGTCGGCCCGGCTGACGACGATCGCTATCACGGGCGTCGGTCGGGACCGGGCCGCCGAATAGGCGTCGGTTCGAACGCGATAGGACGTTGTGTGATCTGTGTCGGGCGCGTCTGCGGTCACGGCCGATTGTTCATACGCGATCGGATTAGCGGCCAATTCTTCCGAATGTCGGACTAGTTATTTATAAACGACTGACAGCGAATCGGCGGTGGACACTCTCAAAGCCCCAGCCGCTCGGTCATACATCATCGCGGTCGATAGATCCGAAAACACCTCCAAAGCCCCAGTCGCGAGGACGGCGCACGCTCGTTACGCTCCTCGGTCGCTCGCGTTGCTCGCTCCCTGCGGTGCTTAGGTCGCCTGCGCCGTCCTCGCGACTGCCCCTTTGAGTCCCGCCCCGCACAGCACCGCAGCCTCACGCCTCCCCAGCCTCGTCGCTGGCGCCGTCGGCGCCAGCGACTCCCTCGCACGCGCTCCTTCGCGCCCTCCGGGCGCTCGGAGGCGCGCGCCGATGCGGGGGATGTGATATCTCTTCTACTTATAGATAGCGCCGCTCCTCCGCCACCGGTCCGGTGGGGTTCCCACCGTGTTCACGGGAACAGCAGGTACGCGAACACGCCGTAGCCGGCGACGAGGACCGCGCCGTCGACCCGGGTGATCCGATCGCCGCGATACATGATCCCGACGAGCCCGACGGTGAACGCGAGCAGCGCGGGGAACTCGAAGCCGCGGACGCCGGGGCTCACGCCGATCGGCTGAATGACCGCGATGATCCCGATGACTGCGAGGACGTTGTAGATGTTCGATCCGACGATGTTGCCGACGCTGAACTCCGCCTCGCCGCGCACGGCGGCGACGACGCTCGCCGCCAGCTCGGGGAGCGAGGTACCCAGCGCGAGCACCGTGAGCCCGATGAAGATGTCGGAGAAGCCGGCCGCGGAGAGCAGCGACTCCCCGCCGTCGATCAGCCACCGCGACCCGAGCACCAGCGCGGCGATCCCGCCGACCACAGCGGTGACGTCGCGGAGGCTGGCGTCCGGCATCTCCGCGCGCTCCGCGGTGGAGATGCCGGACTGGGTCTGCCGGATCCGGCGCATGACCACGACGGTGAACGCCACGAGCGTCCCGAGCAGGAGGAGTCCGCCCGGTCGGCCGATGCGCCCGTTCCAGCCGAGCCCCACGAGCAGCAGCGCGGCGAGCAGCATGAAGGGAACGTGGCGCTCGAACACCGTCTCGGAGACGTTGAGGGGCCGGATCAGCGCGGAGACCCCCAACACGAGCCCGATGTTCGCGATGTTCGACCCGAGGATCGTCCCGAGCCCCACGTCCGTCGACACGGTGACGGCGCCGAGGAGGGAGACGAACAGCTCGGGGGCGGTCGTCGCGAACGCGATGACGGTGACCCCGACCGTCGACGCCTTCAGGCCGACGGCGAGCGCCAGGTCGCTGGCGCCCTTGACGAGGAGTTCGGCGCCAGCGTACAGGAGGGCGGCGCCCCCGACGAGGAGCAGCAGTTCCGTGAGCGGCGACCCGAGCAACACGGCTCTCGGTAGTCGGTCGCGTTTTAAAAAGCGCCGTGGTTCGGGGCGGCCGGGCCCGGACTCGGATCGGTCCGCCGGCTCAGGCCCGCGTCGCGCGGAACTCGCCGTGTTTCATTCCGACGACGAACGCGATGGCGCCGAAGACGAGCATCGACGGGAGAACCATCATCAGCGTCGTCTGGAACCCCATCGGCGTCCCGACGGCGACGCCGGCGGTGCCGAGGGCGACGATCAACACGACGATACCGGCCGCGCGGGGCAGGTCGAACTCCATGCCCGCGGTACGGTTCGCGCGAACCTAAGGGTTCGGCTCCCGGTCGGCCCGGCGTCGCCGGGCCGATCGCTCCGTCCGACGCCCCCGAAACGGATTCCCGGACCCGTTTCCCGGAACGGCGCCCCCTCGCGGCTCACGCCTCGATGATATCGTCCTCGCGTTCCGCCGGCAGCGTCAGCTCCCCCTCGGTCGAGACGACCGCGCGGCCGCCGACCCGGACCTCGTCGCCCTCGACTCGCACCCTGACGTGCCCGGGGCGGTCGACGAAGTGCCCCTGCTCGAACCGGATCTCATCGGGGAAGTCGCCGTCGAACGCGTCGACGGACCGGAGGTACGCCCCGACCGCGCCGCTGGCCGTGCCCGTCACGGGGTCCTCGGCGACGCCGACGGCGGGCGCGAACGCCCGGCCGTGGAGGGTCGACGCCGCGTCGATCGCGTCGAACGTGAACGCGTAGATCCCGGCGGCGTCGTGGGCGTTCGAGATGTCCTCGACGGCGGCCGCGTCGGGCTCCGCCTCCCCGAGGCGTTCGAGGAAGTTGACGGGGACGACGAGCCACGGGAGCCCGGTCGAGGCGACGGCGACGGGGAGGTCGGCCCCCACGTCCCGGAGGGCCGCGGGGTCGATCCCGAGCGCGTCGCCGAGCCGGTCGGCGTCGAGTTCCGTCTCGTCCACCGCCTCGACAGTCGGCGAGTTCTGCCGCATCCAGACGGTGCCGTCGTCGTCGACGCGGATAGAGAGGTCGCCGACGTTCGTCCGGAGCGTTCGCTCGCCGGCGTCGATCTCCCCCGCGGCGTACAGCGCGGCGTAGCTCGCGATCGTGGCGTGGCCGCAGAGATCGACCTCCGTGGAGGGGGTGAAGTAGCGGAGCCGCTCGTCGGCGCCGTCGCCCGCCTCGAAGCGGAACGCGGTCTCGGAGGCGCCGAGCTCGGCGGCGACTCGCCCCATCCGATCGTCGCTCAGTCCCGCGGCGTCCGGGAGGACGCCGGCGACGTTCCCGGCAAGCGGTTCGTCCGTGAACGCGTCGACGAGCAGCGCGCGTCGCGTCTCCATGCGTCACCCTCGTGGGGGGGCCTCAAAAGGGTCCCGAGCCGACTGGGGGCGATGTCAACCCTTTTGCCCTCCACGCCGGATGTACCCCTATGGGCCTCTTCGACCGGTTACGCGGGAACGACACCCCGCGCGTGGCGTTCATCGGGATCGACGGTCTCCCGTACGGTCTCGTCGCCGACAACCCGGACACGTTCCCGACGCTGTCGGCGATCGCCGACGACGGCGACGGCGGAGCGATCGACAGCGCCGTGCCGCCGGAGTCGAGCGCGTGCTGGCCCGTCCTGACCAGCGGCCAGAACCCCGGCGAAACCGGCGTGTTCGGGTTTCAGGACCGAGAGATCGGGTCCTACGACACCTACGTGCCGATGGGCCGGGACGTCCAGTCGACCCGCGTGTGGGACCGCGCCACCGACGCCGGACTCGACGCGACGGTGATGAACGTCCCCGTCACGTTCCCGCCCCAGCGGACGGTTCAGCGGATGGTGTCGGGCTACCTCTCGCCCGACGTGGACAAGGCCGCCCACCCCGACGAGCTCCGGGAGTACCTCACCGAGAGCGACTACCGGCTGTCGGTGAACGCGAAGCTGGGGCACAAGGCGGACAAATCGGAGTTCGTCGAGCACGCGCGGGAGACGCTCGACGCCCGCGCCGCCGCTTTCTCCCGGTACGTCGAGCGCGACGACTGGGACCTGTTCGTCGGCGTGTTCACGGCGCCGGACCGGATCAACCACTTCCTGTGGGGCGATTACGCGGAGGACGGGGCGTACCGCGAGGAGCTCCTGGAGTTCTACGCCGCGCTCGACGAGCACATCGGCGCGATCCGGAAGGCGATCCCCGACGACGTCCGCCTCGTCGTGGGCTCGACCCACGGGTTCGCGCGGCTCCGCTACGACGTCTACTGCAACGAGTGGCTGGAGCGAGAGGGCTGGCTCTCGTACGGCGACGACGACCACGGCGCGTTGACCGACATCGACGAGGACACCCGCGCCTACTCGCTCGTTCCCGGTCGGTTCTACCTCAACTTGGAGGGGCGCGAACCGGAAGGAGTCGTGCCCGAGTCGGAGTACGAGTCCGTGCGCGCCGAGCTACAGGATGCTCTCAAGGCGTGGGAGGGTCCCGACGGGAAGCCGGTCGCGAAGCGCGTCGTCGAGCGCGAGACCGTCTTCCGCGGCGACCACGACGAGATCGCCCCGGACCTCGTCGTCATCCCGAACGAGGGGTTCGACCTCAAGTCCGGCTTCCGCTCCCACGACGAGGTGTTCGACCCGGACGGCCCGCGGACGGGGATGCACACGTTCGAGGACGCCGCCCTGTTCATCGACCACCCGGACTCGAACATCGAGGACGCGGACCTCCTCGACGTCGCGCCGACCCTCCTGCGGCTGCTCGACGTCGACTACGGACGGACCGACCTCGACGGCGCGAGCCTGATCTGAGATGGAACGGACGCCGGACGGGACCCCGGTCGGCGTCGACGACCCGTACGCGGTCGCCGGCGTCTGCGACCACCTGACCGACGACGGTCGCTGTCGGTTCGCGCTGACGCGCGCCGGCGACGACCCGGCGTTCGCCGCGGCCCGCCGCGCAGACGGCTACGCCTGCCACGTCGGTCCCGACGGCGCCTGGCGCCGATGTCCCCACTACCGCTCGACGACCGACGGTCGCGAGTGTCACCGCTGCGGGCTCGAAGAGGTGCGTATCGCCCACGACGACGAGCGACCGCTGGTTGAGGAACACCACCTCTCGTACGGGAGCGCGGGCGGCGGCGAGGCGGGTAACGGGAACGCCGACGGCGACGAGGAGGGCGAGGCCGGCCCCCACGAGATAACGGTCGCGCTGTGTCGCTGGTGCCACACGAAGGTCCACAAGTCGTTCGCGCGGATCGACGACGACGCGAGTCCGGATCCCGAGGCGATCGCGGAGCGAGAGAGCCGCAACGGTCGTCAACAGGAGGAACTCTCGTTCGGGACCGCCGCCGAACGGTTCGACCCCGACGCCGACGACGAGACCTGATCGGCGTGAACAAGCGCTTCCGGTTCCGAAGCGAGAGCGTGATCGCATCGTCCACCGGTCGAAAGGACCGATGTAGCAGTTACCCGTCGAACGGATCGGCGAAGTCCCCACGGATGAAGTAGCGCACGAAGTTACCGTAAGTCCGATCGCCCGGGTGGTCGGCGACCTGTTCGTACCGGACGTTACCGTCGCCGTCGATCACGTACGTCGCGGCGATTCCCGTGGTCCCCCTGCCGGTCTCTTCGGTCCCGCTGTACTGCGACGCGACCTCGCCGCCGGGGTCGCTAAGCAACTGAACGTCGAGATCGTACCGGTCGCGCATCTCTGTGAGCGGCCCGATCGAATCGGTCACGACAGGGAGGATGTCCACGCCGTCGTTGAACCAGAGGTCGTAGGAGACCTCGCTGAAGGTCTGGAGCTGTTCCGCACAGAAACTACACCAGTGCCCGCGGTTGATCAGCACGACACTCGGACCGTCCTCCAAAGTATCAGAAAGAGTTACTTTCTCGCCGGCCGTGGATTCGAGCGTGAAATCGGGTGCCTGAGAGCGTTCGAGTGACACGCCTGCGATTGAACGGTCACCCATTTTACTCTGGCGTGGACTGGTAGCGGCACCGCACGGTCGCCACGCGTGCCCACCTCGCGGGGGACCGGCGGCGGCCGGTGTCGACGCCGGTCCGATTCCGGAGCCGATCTCGGGCGGCGGGAGCAAGGAAAAGCACGCCTGAGGCGCCTTCGAGCGGACAAGTGGGCGCTTCGACCGCGACGGGTGTCGACCAGTGCGGGATTCAGGCGTCGGACTGCGGCCGGATCAGGTTCGCGAGCGAGACGAGCACGCCGAGGAACCACCCGAGCGGGACGGAGATGCCCAGCCACATCAGGACGTAGCCCAGGCCGGCGACGCCCCACTGGTCGCCGAACGTCTCCAAGTCGAAGGCGCCGCGGAGCGTCTCGTTGATCCCGCCGACGGCGAGGAACGTGTCGAGGATCCAGACCGCGAGGTCGTAGCTCGGATCGAGCACCAAGTTCGAGATAGAGGGCGTGAGGAGCCCGGCGACCACCGGCGGGAGGAAGATGGCCGTCATCGCGAACGGGTACGCGAGGAGGACGCTGACGAACCGTCCGCCGACCTTCGAGAACCCGGCGGCCGCGCCCGCGGAGACGACCGCGACGACGCTGGCGCCGCCGATCCCGAGCATCACCTCGGTCGGTAGTTGAAAGTGCGCGAGGAGTGTGAGCGACCCCCAGACCAGCGTCGCGACGAGGACGGCGCCGAGCACGCCGAAGCGGGCCACCGCCGAGTCGAGTTTCGCGGCGTAGAACCGCGTGGCGAATCCGACGAGCAGGAGCGGGTACGCGACCGCGACGAGCGGTCCGCCGAGTATCGCCCAGAGGTAATAGCCGACCGTCTGGACGGCGGTCTCCGGTTTCCACTTCCCCAGCACCGCGCTCGGATCGAGCTGTCTCGGGAAGACGACCTCCATCCACGTCTCGTGGAGTCGAACCACGTCAAGGAGGAGCGCTTCCACCAGCCCTGTCTGTCCTCGGCGTTCCATTTGGCTCACCTCGCGCACGCCACACCGTGAACTTTGTGCCTTCGTTCGCGGGGCTGACACCAAACGCGGGTTCTTGGTTCGTTGGCCTGACACCAAACCTGCGCCGTCGATTATCAGACAGGAAACCTC
Organism: Halorubrum sp. Ea1; assembly: GCF_002252965.1. Lineage (NCBI taxonomy): Archaea > Methanobacteriati > Methanobacteriota > Halobacteria > Halobacteriales > Haloferacaceae > Halorubrum > Halorubrum sp. Ea1. The sequence goes on along the minus strand of NZ_NHPG01000130.1, from coordinate 13,372 downwards.
ACGCCGATACGCTTAAGCGTTACAGCGGGCCTAACACTGCTCATGCACAGACGTGGACTGCTCGCGGCGATTGCCGCATCGACGTCCGTCGCCGTCGCCGGCTGCGCCGGGGGCGAGGACGGGAGCTACGAGTACGACGCGGACCCGGCTCGGGTCCCGTCGGAAGCGGCCTCGGATGCGGGATACGAAGGCGAGGAGCCGGAGTCGTTCACCATCGAGCAGGAGTTCGACGTGGCCGGCGTGAACGCCCAGGTGTCGGCGACGACCTGGGTCGCCGGGTACGAGAACCAAGAGAACGGGTCGGCGCTGTTCGTGGCGAGTACGCCGGACGCGGCGGTCGGTGGCCAGTCGGTCAATCCTCTCGTCAGCGCGGACGACGCGGAGCTGATCCGCCGGCTGTTAGAACAGGCCGACCAGCGCGGAATCGGCGGCGAGGGCACCGACGTGGAGGCCGAGGACATCGAGAACCGCGGCTCCGAGACGCGGACCGTCCTCGGACAGGAGACCGAGGTGTCGGTCCTCGAAACCACGATAAACGCGGCGGTCGAGACCGGGAACAACCAGAGCGGGAGTACCGAGGACGTCCCGGCGTTCCTCTACGTCGCGACCGTCCAACACGACGGGGACGTGGTCGCGCTCGTCGGCGTTCACCCGACCGCGGTCGACGCCCGGGACACCCTCCTCTCGCTGATGGAACAGGTCGAACACTAGCCCGACCGCCAGCGCGCCAGTCCCGTCTTTTCGAGCGCTCTAGCGACGCAGAGCGGCCGCTCGGATAGCCAGACGCAGGCCGGTTCACTCACCGTCATTTCCGCGATGAGAAACTTCTGTGTCCGTTAATCCTTTAATAAACAATCAACCGAGTGAGCGTGTTCCACAAAGGCCAGCCGACGGCAGCGTTGCGAGCTCGTCGATTCCCACGGCTCGGGCGCCCTCCTAGCCGCGGCTCTGTCGATTGTGGTTCGTCACGATGGATCGAGTAAACTCAACCCAACGCCGGCCGGAGATCATTCTTGCCATCTGTATTGTTGTTATTTCAGTTTTCGCGATAGTGACTGGTTCAATACCAGTAACTGGTTTTCTTTGGAATGTTGATAAAATAGACAATATTTCAGTAGGTAATGATGAGAACCAGACAATTAGGGGGATCAAGGTATATAGTGAGGACGATCCAGTCAAGATACGAGTGGGAAGTGTTGTTGACTCAGGTGCTAAGTTTGATGATGACCGCACATCATATAGGATAAAGAACGGACAAACGGCAAGAGATTCGGAAGTCTTTATCAAGAATCCAAATACGACAGACGCAACACTTGTTATAAATTCCTCTGCTTTGAATAGCACGACCTCATTTGATGTTGAAATAGAGAATATAGACACAACTAATATGAGCAAGTTCAATAAAAAAGGTCAAGAGATAAATAAGGAATTTGAGTATATTACAACACAAGCCGGTGAGTCAGATCATTCTACATTTTCTGTCCAGACATCTGCGAACGTTTCTATAAATACAAAAAATTATAATGATAGTTCAAGTATGATTAGCTTTGATAACCTTAGTTTAGTCAACAACTCAACTGACCAAATAGTAGTCTGGGAAAAATCATCAGAAGGAGATCTTTCTAAGAGGATTGCAACTTTCCAAGGCGGACGAGAATCTATCTCAATTGATAATAATTCTATCAAAGGTGAAAAAGAAATCGCAGTTACAGTTCAGCCTGAGTCAACAAATTCTACCGAAGTGATCTACGCAGTAGACCATGCAACTATTGAAGCACCCATCACAACAGAATTACTACAAGAACCCATATACTATCCGGAGAATGATCGCTTAGACAGACAGTATTCTGAATCGATCTATTTCAAGTTCAATACGAATATAAGACACGACCGGGGCGATATATACGTCAATTATTTTGACGGAACTACACATAGGGTTCCAGTTCAAAATAAATCAAATAATGTGACTGTCCTTGATGAGGATTTGTATATTTCTCTTAATTCTACAAGTAATACTCAAAATTATATACAGAATGTTACCGTTGATGGACTAGTATCAGAATATGGGGGAGAAGAATTTTCTCAAGGTGTTTCTGAAATAAACCGGGCAGGAGATTTCATCTCAAGTAGAACAAACACAACGGTCTCACAAGGAACAAAAGTAGCAGTTACATCAAATGAGTCCGAAACCATTCAAATCTTTTCAGAAAATAGATCGATTAATCCCAGTGAGATAGAAGATAATAATCACAATAAGATTATACACACTTCAGACATTCCTACAGGAGAATACAAGATAGAATCTGAATCAGAAACCAACGCTAGTCGGATTAATATAACAGAAGCAACACTGTCTCCTAAAATACCAACAGCCAACAAGTCGACAGGAATACTGATCAATTTTGAATCATCCGCTTTAGATCGGCAGATCATGGTTAGAGTTCAAAACGAAAACAATACATCAATATCTGAAAAAGTAGTTGAAATAAAACAACATAAAACAGAGAACCAATCGATTATGATAAACGAATGGGGAGAATACTTCATAGAGTTCAGAGATATACGGTCTGGAGATACCATCAGACGATCAGTGGATATTTTGAAAAACAGAGATTCAGATCTCATTTTTGATTCGGATCAAAATGGAAGTGATGTGGGCACAAAACACGTTTTAGAACTTAATTCCAGCTATAACAGATCTAGATTAGAACTAATAAATAAATCTAGCAGGGTAACACTCGCAACTGCTAATCTCTCCACACCGTCGTCCGGACGCACTTCGGTCGGTCTCAACACGTACGCGCTCGGTAACGAATCACTGACGGACAGCCTCGTCACCGCGGGACCGGGGGCGACCGTCGAATCGGTCGACACATCAGTGTCGAACGGGACGCTCCCGCCGGGAGAGTACCGGATCGAGGTCCGTTCCGCACAGGGGCTCGCCGAGACGAGCGACGAGGCGACTGTCACGGTCGGGAATCGGTCGACGAGCGGGCTGAACGCCTACGCGACGACCACCCTCGATCGGGACGCTCTCGGGACGGCCGGCGCGGTGCGCCGAGCGATCGAGGACGGAACGCTCTCGCCGACGTCGACCGTCACCGCAGACGACACCGTGGTGTACGCCGTCAACGCCACGGGACTGACCGGGTTGCCGGCCGCGCGGAACGCGACCACGGAGTCGGGCGCCGACCTGGCCCGGCTCGACGGACTCGCGTTCGGCGTGCGGTCGAACGCGTCGACGCTCTCGGCGGCGACGGGTGACGACCGAACCGGCGCGGTGGGAGCGGCTCCGAAGAACTCCTCCGTTCACATCGACGACGAGGGACTCTACCTCATCGCAGAGGGCGACGACGCCCTCGCGACCGACGAGACGCCCGCGGGCGGGGAGGACTTCACCGCGGAGTTCCGGGTGACCGACGAACGACTGCGCGAAGCCGCGTCGGACTCGGCGAGCGATCACAGCGCGTCGACGACGCTGACGTTCGAGGTACCGCCGCCGGACGAGGCGGACGGCGACTCAGAGGGTGGCGACTCGCTCGGAGGCGGTGGTAGCGTGGGCGGTGGTAGCGCGGGCGGGCCGGAGGGCGGAGGACCGGTCGGCGAACCGACCGGCGGCGGCACGTCCGGCGGGGGCCCATCGACAGGCGGAGGCGGAACTACCGGCGGCGGGCCGACCGGGTCGCCACCCGAGACGGGCTCCCAACCGAGCGGCGGCAAGGCGGAGGCGCCGGGGGACGCGACCGGTACCGGGCCGCGGCCCGATCTCCGAGTGAGCGGGGGCCAGTTCGGCGTCCGTCCGCTCGCCGACGTCCGGCCGATCGCGCGCGAGAATCATACCGGATCGCCCGCGTCCGTCTCGCGTACGTCGGTGCCCGTCGATACGGGCGCCGCCCCGTCGGGAGGTGAAATCGCGCGCTCCGAAACGGGCGCGGACCGCGGTGGCGCCGGCACGACCGGTGCGGACGCGGGGAGCGACGAGGCCGCCGGTACCGACGGGGTATCCGGTACCGACGAGGCCGCGGGGACGAATGCGGGCGACTCGCGATCGCGCGGGGGCTCAGATTCGACGGCGAAATCGGACGCGGCGGACGCGGAACCCCAGACCCCGACCTACGACGACGCGCCGATCCGGACGACCGCCGACGACGTCCCCGGGTTCGGTCCGCTCGTCACCGTGGTCGCGTTCCTGCTCGCCGGGCGGCTCGCCGCGCGCCGACGGGGTCGGGAGCCGTGAGGCGACGCCGCGACGCCCTCGCGGCGGTATCCTTTTGCTGGATCGCCTCCTCCCGTCGGGTATGAGCGTGACCATCACCCCGCCGCAGGAACGCGAGTGCGAGCTGTGCGGTCGCCGGGAGCGGTGGGACGATGAGGCCACCGGCTGGCAGATCGCCGACGAACCGGGCGAGGTCTACTGCATCCACGAGTGGGACATCAACGGGACGTTCACACCGCTTCGCGAGTGACCACGCGTTTTGAGTCGACGACCGATCCGGTCACGGCCGGCGATGCCGCACCGTCGCCGATTGACGATAGCGGATCGATCTCCGGAAACTAACTCGGTCTCGGCGCGGTCAGCGTCGACTCGAACGGAGTTTCTCCCCTCAGTTCGGATATAAGTGATCGAACCGTGATCGTATCGAGTGTTATTCACCCCTGATGAATAATTACCTTATATTCCCTAATGTGTGTACGATGGATCCTACCCGTATCAGGGTTATACCTTTAAGTGATAATCTGTGAGTGGTGTACATGACCGAGCCACGTAGTGACACCCGGGGGGAGTCGGAACCCTCGGGCCACGGTGGGGGGCTTGCGGACGTATCAGACGAACGGTCGAACTGCGGGATCGGCGGGATCGTCGACCTGGACGGAGACCCGAACCACGAGACCGTGACCGACGCGGTCCGGTTGCTGGAGAACCTCGAGCACCGCGGGACCACGGGCGCAGAGGAGAACACCGGCGACGGGGCCGGCATCATGGTCGCGCGCCCGGACGGCTTCTTCCGCGACGTCGTCGACGCCGACCTGCCCGACGAGTACGCGGTCGGCTCCGTCTTCATGCCGACCGAGGGGAGCGTCCAAGCCGAGATCCACGACGTCATCGCCGAGGTGTTCTCCGTCTACGGGCTGGAAGTGCTCGCGTGGCGCTCCGTGCCGACGGACAACGCGGACCTCGGCGCGACCGCGCTCGACTCCGAGCCGGAGATCGCCCAGCTGTTCGCCGCGCCCGTCGAGGGGGCCGGCCTCGCCGAGCGGTTCACCAGCGAGGAGACCCGCCCCGACGACGTCGACCCGGAGCTCCTCGGCTTCGACCGCGCGCTCTACGCCGCCCGACGCGAGATCGAGAACGCGGTCGCCGACGTCGACGGCGCCGGCCGGTTCTACGTCTGCTCGCTCGACCGCCAGCGCGTCGTCTACAAGGGCCTGCTGAAGGGCTCGCAGCTCGCCGGCTACTACCCGGACCTGACCGACGAGCGCTTCGCCAGCCACGTCGCCTTGGTCCACGCGCGGTTCTCGACGAACACGCTCGGGGCGTGGCACCTCGCGCACCCGTACCGTAACATCGTCCACAACGGCGAGTTCAACACGATCCGCGGGAACGTAAACTGGATGCGCGCCCGCGAGAACGACCTCGACCACCCGGCGTTCGGCGCCGAGCTCGACACGATCAAGCCGGTGATCGACGACCCGAACCAGTCCGACACCGCGAGCGTCGACAACGCGGTCGAACTCCTCCTGCAGGCCGGCCGGGACCTCCCGCACACCCTCCGGATGCTGATCCCGGAGGCCTTCCGCGACGACGACCTGATGGACGCGGCCCGCACCGACTTCTACGACTACCACGCCTCGCTCGTCGAGCCGTGGGACGGCCCCGCCCTCGTCATCGGCTTCGACGGCGACCGCGTGGCCGGCGTCCTCGACCGCAACGGGCTCCGCCCGTGCCGGTACGAGGTGACCGACGACAACCGGCTCGTCGTCGGGAGCGAGGTCGGCGCGCTGCCGACCGACCCCGCCGACGTCCGGCGCCGCGGGCGGCTCCAGCCCGGCGAAATCTTCGTCGCCGACCCCGAGGAGGGGCGGATCGTCCCGGACGACGAGGTGTTCGACGAGCTCACCGACGAGAAGTACGGCGAGTGGGTCGACGAGCGTCAGATCGGCCTCAACGAGGTCACGGCCGAGGTCGGTAGCGGAGACAACGTCGAGAGCGACGAGGGACGCGGAGTCGACGCCGAGAGCGACGACGAGATGACCGTCCGGTCCCACCAGGCCGCGTTCGGCTACACCACCGACTCGCTGAACCACCTCGTCGAGCCGATGGCGAAAGACGGGAAGGATCCGGTCGGGTCGATGGGCGACGACACGCCGCTGTCGGTGCTCGCCGACGTCGACCGCCCCCTGTTCACCTATTTCAAGCAGCTGTTCGCGCAGGTGTCGAACCCGCCGATTGACTACATCCGCGAGGAGCTCGTCACCTCGCTGGAGACCCGGATCGGGAACCAGCGGAACCTGCTCGACGAGACCCCCGAGCACGCCGAGCAGATCGTCTCGGAGTCGGCGATACTCACCGACGCCGACACGGCCGCGCTGAAGGCGTTGGACGGCGAGCCCGTCGACGGCGAGGGCCCGGCGTTCTCCTCGGCGACGGTCGATATCACGTACGATCGGGAGGCGTCGCTCGTCGACGCCGTGACGGAGATCCGCAACGAGGTCGCGGCCGCGATCAGAGACGGCACCGACGTGGTCGTCCTCTCGGACCGCGCGGTCGGCCCCGACCGGCTCGCCGTCCCGAGCCTGCTGGCAACCGGCGCGGCCCACCACCACCTCGTTCGGAACGGGCTGCGGAACCGCGCCGGCATCGTCGTCGAGTCGGGCGAGCCGCACGAGGTACACCACGTCGCGACGCTCGTCGGCTACGGCGCCGACGCGGTCGACCCGTACCTCGCGTACGACTCCATCTCCGACGTCGTCGCGGGGCCCGACGGGGCCGACGAGGCGGAGGCGCTCGCGGCGTACCGGGGCGCTCTGGAGGACGGGCTGCTCAAGACGATGGCGAAGATGGGCATCTCGACGATGGAGTCGTACCAGGGCGCCCAGATCTTCGAGGCGGTCGGACTCAGCTCCGAGTTCGTCGGCGAGTACTTCGAGGGGACCGAGATCCGCACCGAGGGGATCGGGATCGGGGAGATCGAAGACGACCTCCGGACGCGCCACGCGATGGCGTTCGGCGCCGACCCCGAACTGGAGACCACCGGCGAGTACGAGCACCGCTCGTCGGGGATCAAACACGGCTGGAACCCGCAGACGGTCGGGACGCTCCAGCAGGCGGTCCGGGGCGGCGACTACGAGCAGTATCAGGAGTTCGCGGAGCTGGTGAACGACCAGTCCGAAGCGCTGCAGACGCTTCGCGGACTCCTCGAGTTCGAGTCGGACCGCGACCCGGTGCCGGTCGACGAGGTCGAGCCGGTCGAGTCGGTCGTCGAGCGCTTCTCGACGGCCGCGATGAGCCTCGGGAGCATCTCGCCGGAGGCCCACGAGAACAACGCGATCGCGATGAACCGGATCGGTGCGAAGTCGAACACCGGCGAGGGCGGCGAGCCGCCGGAGCGGTTCGGCACCGAGAAGGCGTGTTCGGTCAAGCAGGTCGCCTCCGGCCGGTTCGGCGTCACCGCCGACTACCTCGCGAGCGCGGACGAGCTGCAGATCAAGATGGCGCAGGGGTCCAAGCCCGGCGAGGGCGGCCACCTCCCCGGCGAGAAGGTCAACGAGATGATCGCGCACGTCCGGTGTTCGACGCCGGGCGTCGGGCTCATCTCGCCGCCGCCGCAACACGACATCTACTCGATCGAGGACCTCAAGCAGCTCATCTTCGACTTGAAGGCCGCGAGCCCCGACGCCGACGTCAACGTGAAGCTGGTGTCTGAGGCCGGCATCGGCACCATCGCGGCGGGCGTCGCGAAGGCGAACGCGGACGTCGTCCACGTCTCCGGGCACTCCGGCGGGACGGGCGCGTCTCCGAAGACCTCCATCAAGAACGCGGGGCTCCCGTGGGAGCTCGGGCTCGCCGAGACGAACCAGATGCTCCGCGCGACCGGCCTGCGCGACCGCATCCGCGTCACCGCGGACGGCGGGCTCAAGACCGGCCGCGACGTCGCGGTCGCGGCCGCGCTGGGCGCGGAGGAGTACGTGTTCGGCACGGCGTCGCTCGTCACGTCCGGCTGCGTGATGGCCCGGCAGTGCCACGAGAACACCTGTCCGGTCGGCGTCGCGACCCAGCGGGAGGACCTCCGCCAGCGCTTCCCCGGCCAGCCGGACCACGTCATCAACTACATGACGTTCATCGCCCAGGAGCTCCGCGAACTCATGGCGGAGCTCGGCTACACCGAGGTCGAGGAGTTCATCGGGCGCCCCGAGCTGCTCTCGCAGCGCGAGACGGACCACGAGAAGGCGAAGCACCTCGACCTGTCGTCGGTGATCGCCGAGCCCGCGGGCGACGCCCGGACCAAGACGCGCGAGCAGGACGACGCCGACATCGAGGCGCTGCTCGACTGGGACCTCATCGACGAGGCGGCCCCGGCTATCGAGGACGGTGCGCCCGTCGCGCTCACCCGCGACGTGGAGAACGTCGACCGCGCGGTCGGCGCGACGCTCTCGAACCGCGTCGTCAGCGAACACGGCGGCGACGGGCTCCCGGACGACACCATCAGCTGCCGGTTCGACGGCTACGCCGGCCAGAGCTTCGGCGCGTTCCTCGCGTCCGGCGTCACCCTCGAGCTGACCGGCGCCGCCAACGACTACCTCGGAAAGGGGCTCTCGGGCGGTCGGATCGTGGTCAACACCCCCGAGGAGGCCGGCTACGACCCGGCCGAGAACGTCGTCGCCGGCAACGTCGGCCTCTACGGCGCCACGGACGGCGAGGTGTACGTCAACGGCGTCGCCGGCGAGCGGTTCGGCGTCCGCAACTCCGGCGTACGGGCGGTCGTCGAGGGCGTCGGCGACCACGGCTGCGAGTACATGACCGGCGGCGTCGTCGCCGTGCTCGGCGACACGGGCCGGAATTTCGCGGCCGGGATGTCCGGCGGCGTCGCCTACGTGCACGACCCCGACGACCGGTTCGACGAGCGCGTGAACCGCGGGATGGTCTCCGTCTCGGCGACGCTCGACGACTCGGACGAGCGCATGCTGCGCCGGCTCGTGGAGAACCACCGCGCGTACACCGGCAGCGACCGCGCGGCCGAGCTGCTCGACGACTGGGCGGCGACGCTGAACGACTTCGTCCGCGTCTTCCCCGACGCGTACGCCGACGTCATCGCCGAGGGCAAGGGCGCCGACGTGCGCGACGAGCCCCCGGAGCCGGCCGAGGCCGTCCCGGGCGCCGTCAGCGATCCGACCGAGCAGGCGTCAGGCGACGACTGAGGCGGTCGGCAGCTCTCACCCGATCGGTTCGGTCGACCGTGCTTTTTTCGTTCAGTCGTCGAGCGTCTCGCTCTCGACCGCCTCCTGACCGATCGCCCGCTCGACCGCGCGGTCGACGTGGCGCTCGCGGGCGCGGTCGACGAACGCCTCCGGCAGCTCCTCGATCTCGCCGGCCTGCACCCCCCAGAGCTTCGCGTAGAGCCCGTCGGCCGCCAGCAGGTCGTCGTGGGTCCCGCGCTCGACGACCTCCCCGTCCTCCAACACGAGGGTCGTGTCGGCGTCGGTCACCGTCGAGAGGCGGTGCGCGATGACGAACGTGGTTCGGTCGGCCGCGAGCTCGTCGAGCGAGCGCTGGATCAGCATCTCCGTCTCGGTGTCGACAGCGGAGGTCGCCTCGTCGAGGATGAGGATGGCGGGGTCCTGCAGGACGACCCGAGCGATGGCGGCGCGCTGGCGCTGGCCGCCCGAGAGCTTCACGCCCTGCTCGCCGATCCGGGTGTCGTACCCGTTCGGGAGCGAGTCGATGAACTCGTGGGCCTCGGCGGCCTTGGCGGCCTCGATCACCCGCTCGCGGACCGCGTCGCTCTCGACGTCGTCGTCGACGCCCGTGAACCGCCCGTACCGGACGTTCTCGGCGATGGTGCCGTCGAACAGCGTGGTGTCCTGCGCGACGTAGCCGACCGCGGAGCGCAGGCTCTCGACGGCGACGTCGCGCACGTCGTGCCCGTCGACCCGGACCGCGCCGTCGGTGACGTCGTAGAGGCGCAAGAGGAGCTTCAGGAGCGTCGACTTCCCGGCGCCGGTCGGCCCCACGAGGGCGACGGTGTCGCCCGGATCGGCGGCGAAGGAGACGTCGGTGATGACCTCCTCCTCCGCGTCGGCTGGGTCGACAAGCGCGTTCTCGGGGTAGGCGAACGAGACGTCGTCGTACTCGACCGCGCCGGCGACGCCGCCGTGGGTGTGGGCGTCGCCGTCACCGGGACCTCCGTCGCCGTCGGTTCCGTGGGCGCTCCCGCTCTCGCCGCCGAGCGCGACCGCGTCGCCGTCGTCCGTGATCCGGATCGGGATGTCGCGGAGGCCGAACACGCGCTCGCAGGACGCCTTCGCGTTCTCGTACTGGTCGATGATGTTCGACACCTCGGCGAGCGGCGCGACGAACTGCTGGGTGAGCAGGACGAACGTGACGAACGTCCCCACCGTGAGCGTCGTCGTGAACGGCCCCGGCGGCCCGGCCGAGAGCCAGTAGCCGCCGACCGCGAATGTGGCGGCGAACGCGAGGCCGGCGAACAGCTCCATCCCGGGGCGGTAGACGTAGTTGAGTCGGAGGATCGACATCGTCCGCTCGAAGTACTGGTGGGAGGCCGTCTCGACGCGCTCGCTCTCGTACGGCTCGGTGTTGGAGGTCTTCACCAGCTCGACGCCCGAGAGCGCGTTCTCCAGAGCGGTGTTGAGGTCGCCGACCACGGAGCGCTGGGCGACGTACCGCGGCTCCACGGCCCGCATGAACCAGAGCGTGAAGAGGATCATCAGGGGAATCGCCGAGAGGGTGATTAAGGCGAGCTCCCAGTTGTAGTAGAAGAGGACGCCGGCGATGCCGGCGACCATCACGCCGAGCCGCGCCGAGTTCTGGAGGGCGTTGTCGAGGAAGACCTCGAGGTTGGAGGCGTCGTTGTTGAGGACGCTCATCACCTCGCCCGTCTGCTTGTCGTCGAAGAAGGTCATGTCGAGCCGCTGCATCCGGTCGAAGGAGTCGGTTCGGACCGCGTGCATCACGCGGTGCGCGAAGTTGTTCGCGGCGATCCCGTAGATCCACGTGAAGACGCCGGTGACGAGGAAGGAGCCGACGATGAGGACGACCGAGAGGCGGAACTGCGCCGGCCCCGCGGTCGGGAGCCACGCGTCGGGGACGATCGGGAGGGTGTAGGGGCCGTCGCCCGTGAACACGGCGTCGATGGCGACGCCGAGCACGACCGGCGGGACCAGTCCGGCGACGCGGGCGACGACGTTGGCGGCCATCCCGATCACGAGCCAGTGGGCCTCGCCGGCGCCGTACTCCCGGAACAGCCGGAGGAGCGGACGGTCGACCCGGTCCCGGTACACTTCGAAGGCGTTGCGGTCGTCGGCAGCCATGGGGATAGCAACCGTGCGAGACCCATGTATCCGACGGCTTCGGTCGGTCCGGCCGAATTCGACGAACGCCCGGGTGGCACCGTCCGGTTTAACTCGAACGCCCGGGCCGGCACCGTCCGGTTTAAGCCGAGAGAAGACGGGGATAACACATCGCGGTCGTGATCGACGATGAGTGACGCACTGTCCGAGGGAGACGCCCTCCGCCGCATGTACCGGCTCACCGCCGACCAGGAGCGTCCCTTCGAGGAGAAGCTCCCGGACCTGCTGGATCTCGGTCGCGCGTACCTCGACGTGGAGACCGGCTTCCTCACCGAGATCGACGGCGAGACGCAGGTCATCGTGGACGCGCGCGGCGACCACGAGCTGCTTCAGGCCGGGCGGAGCTGCCCGCTGTCGAAGGCGTACTGCAGGCGGACCGTGGACATGGACGGCGCGCTGACGGTCCAGCACGCCCGCGTGGAGGGGTGGGAGAGCGACGCCGCCTACGAGGAGTTCGGGCTGGAGGCGTACATCGGCGCGAAGGTCGTGGTCAACCGCGAGGTGTACGGGACCTTCTGTTTCGCCGACACGGACGCGCGGGACCGTCCCTTCTCCGAGGACGAGGAGACGTTCGTGGAGCTGTTGGCCCAGTGGGTCGGCTACGAGCTGTTCCGGAAGCAGGCGACCGAACGCATGCAGCGGCAGCGCGACCAGCTGGAGGAGTTCTCTCGCGTCGTCTCGCACGACGTCCGGAACCCGCTCGGGATCGTCGACGGCTACCTCGATCTGGCGGAGGAGACCGGCGATCCGGAGCACTTCGAGCGGTGCCGCGACGCGGTCGACCGGATGGAGTCGCTGATCGACGACCTGCTCTTCCTCACCCGCGAGGGACAGGCGATCGGGGGGCGCGAGGAGGTCGACCTCGCGGCGCTCGCCCGCGAGTCCTGGTCGTTCGTGACCACCGGCGACGCGACGCTGGCGGTCGACACCGACCGGGTCGCCCTCGGCGACTGGAGCCGCCTCCAACAGGTGTTCGAGAACCTGTTCCGGAACAGTGTCGAGCACGGCGGCGACGGCGTGGCGATCCGAGTCGGCGACCTCGCGGACGGGTCGGGGATCTACGTCGAGGACGACGGCGCGGGGATCCCGGAGGCCGAGCGCGACGAGGTGTTCGTCGACGGCTACACCACCGGCGCGTCCGGCACCGGGCTGGGGCTGACGATCATCCAGCAGGTCGTCTCGGCGCACGGCTGGGAGGTCGCCGTGACGGAGAGCGCCGCCGGGGGGGCGCGGTTCGAGATCACCGGGATGGAGTTCGTCGGGGACGGAACGGACGGCGACGAGTAGCCGAGGGGGTCAGTTGTGGTCTCCGTCGGGTGACGCTCCGTCTCGGTTGCGGTCGATACGGACACGGCAGCGAGCGATTGCGGGAGTGAGTGTAGTGCGTCGTGAGAGAAGTCATTTATAAACCCGATCGTGTGTCGCTGTCAGATTTTTATAAGTGATCGACGCTTCCGCGGTGAAGGCCTCCAAAGCCCCAGCCGCTCGTTTTTAAGTAGCTGATCCAATTTTGACGGTGAAGGCCTCCAAAGCCCCAGCCGCTCGTTTTTAAGTAGCTGATCCAATTTTGACGGTGAAGGCCTCCAAAGCCCCAGCCGCGACGACTCGCGCGGCTTGTTGCGCTCCTCGCTCAGTCGCTGACGCTCCTTCGCTGCGGTGCTTACTGCGCCGTGCTTCGTCCTCGCGGCTGCCCCTTTGAGTCCCACCCCGCCCGCACCGCAACCGCACCTCACACCTCCCCAGCCTCGCGGTTCGCGCTCTGCGAGCGCTCACCGCGTCCCTCGCG
>NZ_NHPG01000156.1:0-43186 GCF_002252965.1 Halorubrum sp. Ea1 | reverse complement strand
ATCATAATACCGGCTGGTAATGTAATTGCGAGCAGATCGTATAGTGCTAAATAGCCAACTAGTGAAGAGTAGTACAGTACTGCTATTGGTGACTGCTCTTTCACTATAGAACTAGTCAGGTTCGACACAGTCAGAATTTCATAGACGGCGAGTTCACCTAATTCTTTTTCTTTGTACAGCTCGCTCATATTCGGCTTTAGCATTATTATATAATATACTATTCACTTTTTCGATGGGTTGTGTTATCATATTTCTATCTATTTAAGTAACTAACTATATTCCTAAGAACTGGCTGTGCTGAATCGCTGTAAGGGGTAAGAATTTATTGTTTGACGGAGCGCTTGATGTTGTAGACGATACACATCAGAGTGATTTCTTGGAACTCGCGGAACCACGAACGCGCTCGCACGGAGAAGCCGAGGGAGCGCTTCACAGCAGAGTTCACGGTTTCAGTCATTGAACACTGATTGTGGCGTTCTTGATCGATTCGCATGTTGTGCGCGTAATAGTATGGAACGAAGATGCGGTGCTTGATGAGCGGACGAATCATGAGGTTACGAAGGGATTCGCGCAACGCTTGCTTGTTATAGCCCTTGTCTACAGCGAGAAACCGCAGACAGCCTGCGTTCCGACGGGCGATCTGCTCAGTAAGGCCAGTGCTTCCTCCACGATTCGTTGAGCAGTGAACGTCAAGGACGACTTGAGAGTCTATATCGACAAGTTTTGTGACTTCCCAGCATCTACACCCGGTAACTTGTTCGATTGTAGTAGTGACGGACCGTATCACACCGTTCGTAGTAGGTCGTATCAATTACACCGTTCTCAGAGGGATCGCGTAGCGGTGCCGAATGGCGCAGCAGCGCTCAGTATATACTCATCTTGATTCGGTTGAACGCATTACATAGCGTGGACGTTGTGGGGGCATCGAACGCTCCAAGTCCGATCTCTCACGTTATTCGCGGTATCTCCTCCATTAAATTGATGTTCATGCAGTAGGATGTGTCAGGGCGAATCTGGAGACAATAGAGGAAAGGTAGGCGCAATCAGCGAATCCGCCACCTTCCAGAGCAGCGGAGCCTCTCTCCCGTAAATGTTCAGCCGATCGAGACACACTGTCTACTGAAGTAAATTTTCTTGCCATGAATAACGGTAGCCTCCTGTTTCAACTCCTCTGGTTTACCGACCCGTCCGGACGCCGTCTGGTGATTCAACACAGCCTGTGAACCAGTATTGTAAATACACGATCCGAATCAATCATACAAATACAACGCCTATATCGTTCGCGGCGTAGTGTTCAGATAAGCTGATTCCATGCGAAAGCGAATGATCTAAGCCACTGGTCAGTAGTTTCTGCTTTGGCGTTGCTAAAACAGTTTGAGAAACTGGTAGTTCTGCGTTTTATCTCGCGAAAGACACGTTCGACACTGTTCCGATTTCCATGTCGTTCGTATTTAAAATCGAGGTCATGGTTGCGACAGGCTCGCTGAAGTGAAGCTGATCCATCGACGAGAACGGTTGCGTCATAGATATCGTGTTTATTACGGAGATCTGCGAAAAAGCGATCTGCGAGAGCATTATTTGTCGTCGGCTCAAGCTGTGTGTGGAGCAGATCGTTCGTTTCTGGATCGACAGCAGCGTACAGCCAATATTGTTCACTGTCAAGTCGAATCACTGTCTCATCGACCGCAATGTGATTCGGGCTCCGCCCAGATACCGGCTGTAGATCGGCCTTGTGGACCCAGTTATGAACGGTGGACCGAACTCGTTCAACACCGAATATCTCAAGAAACAAACAGTATTCGAAAGCGATAGTCCTGCTAAATGAAGCTGAATACTGAGCTTCATCAACAGTCGCGGTGTTGTCTCTCGCTCCACAAAGTCTAAGTTGATCTCGTCTAAACAGCCGCTGAGGCGGTCGTTTTCGGGCATAGATCACTTTGAAAACGCACTGCCTCACCTTTCAATCCTTATCTGAACACTGCCGTTCGCCATCGTGTTCAGATGAGCTGATTCCATGCGAAACTGAACGATCTGAGCCAGTCGTCGGCGGTTTCTGCTTCGGCGTTGCTGAAACAGTTTGAGAAGCAGACAGTTCAACGTTTTATTTCTCTATAGACACGTTCAACAGCGTTCCGATTTCCATGTTTCTCGTATCTAAAATCGAAGCCGTGGCGGTGACACGCATCTTGTAACGAGTGCGATCCATCGACGAGAAACACGGCGTCGGAGGTGTCGTATTTCTCGCAGAGTTCCGTCAGAAACGAATGAGCAAGAACATTCGTTGTCGTCGGTTCAAGCTTTGTGGAGCAATTCGTTTGTCTTGGGATCGACAGCGGCATACAGCCAATACTGCTCATCGTTGAGCCGGATCACCGTCTTGTCAACCGCAACGTGATCCGGACACTGCCCGGCTTCGGGCTGTAGATCGGCCTCGTGAACCCAATTATGAACGGTTGATCGAACACGTTTGACGCCGAATATTCTAGGATAGAAACTGTATTTAAAAGTGATAGGACAGCAAGATGGAGCTGGATACCGAGTTTCATGAGCAATATCGGTGTCGCTTCTCGTTCCACAAAATCTAATTAGATCTGGTCAATTCTACCGCTGAGGCGTGTGTTTTCGGGCATAGATCACTCAGAAAACACACCGCTTCACTCTTCATACTTATCTGAACACGAGGCAATAGATAAGGGTAGACTTTATCAAGATTGACGCTGTGCTTGTAGAGAAGGACGTAATTGAAAACATGGACCTTGATTCTATTGACGATATTCTGATTGAGATCCACAGCAAGATATTTTTTTCAAACTCTGATTTAAAAGAGTTGTACTCAACGCTACAAGAGTGTGGAACAATTAGACGATTAAACGGTTCAAAGAGTGAAGCAGCCCAAAATATAGAATACACAGCACCACATATTGTTTACTGGTTGCGCTCGGAAAGTGCTCAAGAATGAACCGGGTAACAGTATTCTGTCCTAGTTTAAATGGCGGTGGCGCAGAGCGAGTTATAGTTACCGTTGTAAATTCTTTGTCCAATAGAGGCTATGATGTCGAGTTAGTTTTATTGCGTACTGAGGGAGAATTTTATTCATTAGTTGATGATGAAGTAAATATAATTGAACTTGAAACCGATAGAATCCGATACTCACCAATTTCATTAGCAAAATATATTAAAAGAAGAGATCCTGATGTTCTTCTATCAACAATTAATGGAGCAAATATTGTAGCAGTACTGACCACTTCGTTACTTCAAAATTCACCCCCAGTTGTCATCCGTGTTCCCAAATTTCCAGAATATGAGACTAATAAAAGCAAATATAAACGAAAAGCCATATATATTGCCTCAGATCTGCTGTTTAACAACTCAGACCAGGTAATTGCCATTTCCAAGGGATTAAACGATCAACTCATAGATGAATTCGGAATCAAAAAAGAAAAATTAAGTGTTATATATAACCCAGTATATGACACGAGGGTACAATCTGGTTCAAGAGAGCCAGTGAACCATTCACCTTTTGATCAGTCATCCGATATAGTCCTCTCAGTCGGACGATTAGTCCCTGCTAAGGGATATGATATATTGCTCCGATCATTTAAAAAAATTATAGACCAACGAGAAGCTAATCTCGTGATTTTAGGTGAGGGGCCAGAACGGGAACGCCTGGAACAACTCTCAATAGATCTTGGAATTAAATCGTGTGTTTATTTTCCAGGATTTAAGCAAAACCCATACAAATACATGTCAAATGCCGATGTATTTGTCTCATCTTCAAGATCAGAAGGGTTCGGAAATGCTATTGTAGAAGCACTTGGGTGTGAAACAAGTGTTGTAGCTACCAGATGTCCCTCTGGGCCCGCAGAAATCTTGGCTGATGGTAGGTATGGACGATTGGTACCTCCGGAAAACCCTCACGAGCTGGCAAGAGCAATCATAGAAAGTATAAATTGTCCGACAGATCGTGAACTACTTCGGAGTAGGGCTGAAGATTTCTCTCAAGAAAAAATTATAGACGAGTATGAACAATTACTGTTAAGTCTTACCTAATTACGGATCCTTGATAATCTGAATTTTCAGTTGGAGTATTATTGTTATATTACCACATCCTAATAAGGTGTCATAGAACGGCTGTATTGAATCGCTGTAAGGCGGGGAGATTCACTGTGTGACGAAGCGTTTGATGTTATGGACGACACATATCAGCGCGATCTCGCGGAACTCACGGAATCATGACTGCACTCGCACGGCGAGCCAGAGAAGACGGCGATGCGCGTCACGCGTGACGCGCCCGCCATCCCCAAACCGGTGTGGATGGCTAGAGATAGCGCCTACGTCACGCTCGACTGGCAAAACCACCTACTGGCCGCAGGGGCCGTGCCAGTCGCTCCGTACAACACGCCAAACACCGACAAGCCGAAACATATCGAATACAGAGTCGAAGACAGCATCGAACAACACAGCGAGGATGTTCACTTGAAGAAATTAACGTTAGGCGAAAAGCACAACCGGCGGAGTGGCGTTGAACGAACCAACGAATCAGTCAAGGATTGCGGCCTCGGGTGAACACGCGCTTCAGGCTGCATTCATATACGGGCGCAGGTGTTCCTCACGCTGTCCCTTCGCCAGGTCGCAATCACCAACCACGAACGTGAGATAATCTACGAAGCACAATCATCACGGTGTGAGGAGAATGCTATGACACTCTCACGCGTCGTGTTAATTTAAGCATGATTCCACCAGACGGCATGAACTTGTAACCACGTTTCCGCGGTCGACGGAGCGACGTGGCTGAAACAGCTTGAAAATGAAGAGGTTTGCCGTTCTACTTCTCTAAAGACGCGTTCGACAGAATTTCTGAAGCCGTGTTGTTCGACGCGGTAGCTGTAATTTTCGCGGCGGAGACCACCGATCAGATCGCCTGCGTTATCGACGAGAAACAGCGCGTCTTCGACATCGTGTTTCTCAGCTAATTCAGTGAGAAATTCTCGTGCGATCGGAATTGTATACGTTGGAAACAGCCGCAATAAAAGACTCTGTTCGTTTCGGGATCGACAGCAGCGTACAGCCAGTACTCCTCGTCGTTGATCTGGATCGCCTTCTGATCAACCGCAACGCGGTCCGGGCACTCACCGTCAGCTGGCTGTAGATCGGCTTTCTGTACCCAATTGTGAACCGAAACACGACTTCGGTCGACACCCAATTCCTCAAGAAGAATAACTGTATGCAAAAGTGGGCTCTGTAGTTTCGGTACACGGCGGCGGATTTCACGGATATCGGACGCTCCGTCGAAGGTTGTAGACGGTGGCTTTCAGTAGGATTTCGCGGAACTCTAGCCACCAGCTTCGCGCACGCACGGCGGAGCCGAGAGTGCGCTTGATCGACGAGAAGACGGTTTCTGACATGGAGCGCTGGTGGTAGCGATCACCGTCCATGCGGGCGTTGTGGGCGTGATCGAGTGGGTTCATGATCCGGTGTTTGATCAGTGGTCTGATGCCGTTTTCGCGGAGTTCGTCGCGGAATGATTTCGCGTCGTAGCCGCGGTCAGCGGCGAGGCTCCGCAGGTCGCCGGCGTTGCGCCGAGCGACCTGCGGGCCGATCTTCGCATCGTGTTTCTTGCTCGTTGTGGAGTGGATGTCGGTGATGTATAGCGTTTCGACATCCACGAGAGCGGTGACTTTCAGCGCTCGAACGCGGTAATTCGTGCGGTTGGCGTAGTGGCGGCTAGGCTGGTCGCGGTCGAAGCCAGTCGAATCGATAGCAGCGCGGCCGGTGCGTTTCTCGGCTGACGCGCCGAGAAACGCACGCCACGTCGCGGTGGGAATCCGCTCAAACCACGTGCGGAGGACGGTGTAGTGCAGAAGTCTGGTGAGGCCGATCTCTTCAAGGACGCCGGGCATTTCTGAGAGCAAATCCACCGCGACGCGGTAGGATTTGCCCAACTCGATGCGGAGTGCATGCACGGTGAGCATCGCCCACTCAGCGAACCCGCCTCCCCCTTCGGGGTCGGCGGGTTCGTCCGGGTTAGCGACAACTGATTTAGCCTTAGCCACCGTAACACGCGTGAAGAGACGGATTTCGGATCTCACACCGATCTGTCTCTTCGCTTTCTACGGCAATAACGGAGTCGTCGGCTTCACGTCTAGCGAAACTACAGAGCCCAAAAGTGATAATCCAGCGAGATGGTGGCGAATACCCTTTTTGCTCTTAGGTAGAGGATTGTTGGTGAGTTCTCAGCAGTAACTGGAAGTCACAGCGGGCAAGGGTGACGCGACCGCGTCACCCGACGAACAATATTCCCTATCAAGACGTTCGTCTCGGAGCGTCGCGCCGCGAACCTGCTGGAACAGGTTCGCTGGCGCGACGGCGTCTATTGCCCACGCTGCCGTGGCGAATCTGTGATTCGGCACGGCAGCTATCACGTGTTTCAGCGGTATCTGTGTAAGGATTGCGACCGCACGTTCAACGATCAGTATTGACAACATCGTCCATGAGATCGAAATTGCGCCGCGCTTGCAATCTCATCTCATTCACATGATCTGGGGTTGTAAACTCGACTGGGATGTCTTTGTGCGGTTTATACGCCGGAAGTTCAAGACGGTCTGTCAATGAGGATACCTTAGGCGCGTATGCAATAGGGAGGACTGGTTTAGAACACAGACTTGCGAAAATAAGCGAATGATATCTGGTACAGACCATCTGGTCAACCTGACTAACCTTTTTGAGTGTTTTCGAAACTGAGAATTCATACTCAAAGATGTCTATATCTAGGTGTTTTTTCGCAAACTCCTCGTCCTGTTGCTTAAATGGGATAAAAACAGGGTTATCCACTCCATCCACAATCTGATGAATATTGTCTAAATAGGCCTCTTTAGATCTATTTGTGTCAATTCCCTTCTTATATCCGAAATATCCAGATAACAGGTCATTAGACATGTCGAACCAGGGACGGAAATTGACGCCTGTGAGTTGTTTAGTTTTCTCATTTGGATCAGTGTACAACCAAGCCGGACACGCTGTGGTATGTATCTCAGCATCGGTAACATCGTTTAGAACGCGTTTTGAGCGCTCATCTCGCACAGTAATAAGGCTCAAGTCGCTGAGACAGTCTTGAACCAGCTGGCGAGCTGTATCCGATTGTAGCCCTGGCGCGCCTACCCCTAAAATCATATCACCTGATGATAAAAAGTCGAGTCGGGCGTGTAATTTTTCAAGATCCTGCCAGTCGTGAATGACTCCTCCACCGCCGAGGATGTTGTGTGTTGACTGTTTATCAAAACTGCCGCGGGAGAGTAACTGAGATCGATACCCCCTGTTTGCCAACTCTTGTTTGATTATCTCCCCGATCGCGCGGTCGCCGATATTCCCGGTGTAGTACGAGCCTTTGACACCGACATCATGTGGAAGATTGGTTTTATAATCACACATCCGCTTACCGAGAGCTATTCGTGCCCGGTGGGGATATTGAACCATGTTATATATTTTTGAGAGAGGATTAACAGGCATACCAACATCCTGAAACAGATTGTCGATAAAACTACCGCTTGATAACCTGTTTTAGACACACTTCACACTTCAGTTCACCACTAGCCGAGAAAGCGGTTATATAACTGTCTAGATATTCGCCATCAACCCACTCTGGGTATACAGCGAAGTATGCCACATTTCCCGTCATATACAACTCGATCAGACACGCCTCACCCGCAGGAAAGTGTAAAACAGATCTACTCCGCGAATCTGCCTATCAGCGTTATTGCTGTTGACCTGCCTCACGTCTGCTGTAATCTTGTCTCCACTGTCAAGCTCGACATCTACTGTCGGCGTGCCTTGGGTGTAAGGCGTCTCCAAATCTGTCCCATCGACTCGACTCTCGCCGATGGCACTACCATTCACTAAAATCCGTGATGTGAGTTCCTCATCAATTACTCCGTCCTCAATTCTTATTTGTAATGATATTGAGTAGGTCCCCGTTTCGGGCACCGGCACATGATTATTCGAACTATCAAACCCGATTTGATTGATCTCCGTCCCATCAAATTGGACTTTAGTAAACGTATCATTTGGCAATGTTTGATCTGATGTTAATATCGCCACAGTAGACGAGTTTTCAGTCTGTAATGTGGCTCACCCTCTCAAACGACCGGTACAGCGTTGAGGGTGCGGGAAATGCCGTTCGAGCGAGCTGTAACAGACCACGAACGCGATCCATCTCACTCGCCCAATCGACGATCTCGCGGTACGTCGCATCCATATGAACCCGCAAAAAGTGGAGCGTGACATGCTTCCAGCCGGGGAATCCGTTGCCAGTCGGATCACTCACTGCCGTTGGACTGGCGGCACAGCGCTTTTGAGCCAGCGACGCGGCTTGCTTAACGAAGCGGAAGAGTAGTTTAGGCACATTCGGCTCTTCCGTTTCGCTTCCACCTTCAGAACGACGCTATCCCGCCGCCTTCTGCGGATTCAACAGAGCAATATATAATGTAGTAGTTATAATCATATTTATATATGATCTAATATGTCTGGGGTGCTACAGAACTTACTGTAATACATTCTCATAAATTTCAATAGTATTTTTGGTGATTGTCTCCCAAGAATATCTTTTTCTGACAGTATCTCTGGCGTTTCTGCTCATTCGGTCCAATATATTTGGTGACGAATATAACTCATTAATTGCCTTGGAAATCGCTTCAGGATCCTTTGGTGGTACTAATAATCCATTCTCACCATCGGAAATAATCTCAGGAAGACCGCCAACTTTTGTCCCAATTAATGGGGTACCTGTAGCCATAGACTCCAAGGCAGATATTGAGACTGCCTCTTTTAATGATGGCATTATACAAACATCTGCCCTAGAATAATATTTATGAATCTGCTCGTTCGGTACTGTTCCCGGCATAGAAACTCTATACATTGCATTATTTGACTCAATAGATTGTTGGACTTTTTCTCTTTCTGCTCCATCACCTAGCAATACGTACTTAATCTGCTTATTAGTTCTAGGAATAGCTTCTGCTAAGTACCTCATTCCGTTCTTTCTCTCGAATCTCCTAGTCGTCAGTACTATGAAATCCTCGGTACTATACTCCGGTATTTTCGCTTCTTCGGCTTTGGGATGGAATCTTTCTATATTAACACCATTTGGTATCTCTATGACTGGTGTTTCTGTAATTTTTCTCGTTGCCTTTCGCAATTCTTCTGAAGGTGTAATACAGTAGTCGGCATATCCAAAAGATAATTTGAATTTTAACATATCCCTATATCTACCTCTATAGAATTCACTCAGAAACTGAGAAGAGTGATTAGTAAACACGACTGGCACATCTGGGTTAATAAGAGAGATCGAAATATTATGCCCGATATTGTGACTATGAATTATATCTGGATCAAACGTATTAATATTTTCTAATATTTTCTTTCCACGTAACATTACGTTTGGTATTGTACGTTTTGTATATGTGTATGGAGGTATTTTTTGAACTGATAATTCTTCATGTTGTGGTGTGTTATTACTTTCAGTTATCCACAATACCTCCACATCATGATCTTTTGCCAGATTTTTTGCGAGTTGGTATACATGTGTTTCAATCCCACCAACTTCAGGCGGAAAATTACTTGTAATCAGGTGAATTCTCATACTTTGATGTTCGTAACGACCCTGTATCAATCATTCGCTCTTATATAATTCTGATGTCACTTTTACATTTTTAAATTTAAGAAGGATGATTAAGTTGAGTTGCTTCTGTCCGGTATGCTTTGTTGAACCCGATGACGGCGTTGGGATCACTGTTTGAGCGCTTGTTCGAGGTTGTAGACCGGGCGGTCAACACAAGTTCGCGGAATTCGCGGTACCAAGCGCGAGGGTGGACAGCGGTGCCGAACCGACGCTTGATGGCCGAAAAGGCGGTCTCGGCCATCCACCGCTGGCCGTATAGCTCGCTGTCCAACCGTGCGTTGTGCGCGTGATCGTACGCCGCGAACAGCCGGTGCCGCAACAAGGGCCGGACGCCCTCTGAACGGAGGGCGTCCCGGCGAGATTGGTCGTCATAGCCTTTGTCGCCGGCGAGACTCTCGATTTTTCTCGGTGTTACGAAGGGCAACTCGACGGCCAGTTTTGGTGTCGTGGGGCCAGTGTGCCGAGCAGTGAAGATCGAGGATGGCACACGAGTCTGTATCGATGAGTGCCGTCGTTTTGAGCGTGCGTATGTGGCGATCCGAGCGGTGTTGGTAGTGTCTCGACGCCATTTCGCGGTCGAAGAATGTGGCATCGATGGCACCGTGCGAGCCCGGATCGCAGATGGTCGCGGACCCACGAAGGAAGCCGCGCCACACAGACATGGGCACCCTCTCAAACGACCGGTACAGTGTTGAGGGTGCGGGAAATGCCGTTCGAGCGGGCTGTAACAGCCCACGAACCCGATCCATTTCACTCGCCCAGTCAACAATCTCGCGGTACGTCGCATCCATATGAACCTACAAAAAGTGGAGCGTAACATGCTTCCAGCCGGGAAATCCGTTGCCAGTCGGATCACTCACCGCCGTTGGACTGGCGGCACAGCGCTTTTGAGCCAGCGACGCGGCTTACTTAACGAAGCGGAAGAGTAGTTTAGGCACATTCGGCTCTTCCGCTTCGCTTCCACCTTCAGAGCGACGCTATCCCGCCGCCTTCTGCGGATTCACCTATGGAAACGCTGCTAGCCGATCAAACCACGTCTAGCGACAAAATGATTACGCTGTCCGGGGATCTGTTCGTTTCACAGCCGGTAGGCGGTCAAAACGTGTGTGCGGTGCGGTCGCTGCCTAGCGATAGCAGATGCTAAAGAAAGGCTCCGACCGACCGCTGAGGGCCGCCGGTTTGGCTGCCCTCAGCTCCCTCGTCTGTCTGCCCGGCCAGTGGTCATCATCGTTCGGAGAGGCGATCGTGTGACTCGGGACGCCAGCACGTGAAGTAGAGATTCACCTATTCGGGCTTTCCCGGATGCCGCGGGGCGCGGCATCCGGGCTGTAGCGCCCATGGCTCGACTTCTTTCGCGCATGGACCAGTCAACAGAACGTGCTCGATGGCACGGAATCCTTATCGGTCTCTTGCGCCCCATATCTTGGTTCACGTTCTCCAGGGATAGCAGCGTTTCCATCGAGTCAACAGAGCATCCGAAAGTTAAAATCGCTGTACGACCTTGATAAGTTCCAGAAAAGCGACCCAGCAATCGTGGAGCTGCTGGTAGTGGCGGCTCTGCTGACGCTGATGGTCAGCAGAGCCTTGCTGGGTATGTTTCAAGAGCGGTTTCCTGAAACGGTGTTTCCGCGAGAACGCTGAGCGAAGACCTTTCGATCTGTCGCCCAGTTCATCCTTAAAGATCTACCCCTGTCGCTCGGGTACCCGCCACCGAACTTAGCTTAATTAATGTTCTGTGATGCCCGCCAACCAGAGAAACCACGCTTCTTACTAGGCAAATGAGTGGCTGAAGCCTTTATGAGGCCGTCTAATGCTAAACCGAACACCGATGGGCCTGGTACACAAATTAGTGGCTCTGATAGCTCTGCTGAAATCGTCAAAGAGTTACAAATCCGTCCAGTAATTCCACCAAATGATGTCCTCCCAAATTCGCATATTTTCCGCTTTACTGAAAAAACGGTCCATCTGGCACGCCGAGTGGGCTCCCGATATGCCTTGTAATTCTCCGAACAACGCTACGCACTTTCACGGCACGTTGTTCTGCTGTGTTTCAAAGTTCGAAAGAACACGACTATGATTGTCTGCTTGACGAGTTGATCGAGATGCCACACATTCGTCGTGCTCTCGGATTTGCCGAACCTCCTACGCGATCAACGCTCTGTAGAGTGATTGATCGGCTTGATATGTCCGTATAAGGTGTCATGTTAACTCTCACGGCTACTCCCGACACTTGGCGGCGTTGGAATTAATGTAGCAGGATTCAACCGCAGTTACGCCTCGAAACATTACACGAAACGAGCTGAACACTCGATTCAGCAGATCAAAGGTTAGTACTTATTTGTCTTATTTGTCTGCCTGGATTTCGTGTAATTCTGCGTACTTGCCATCTTCCTCAACAAGTTCGTCATGTCGGCCTGTCTCGGTAACTCGGCCCTCTTCAATAGTATATATGCGATCCGCATTCTTCACTGTTGACAACCGATGTGCAATAGTAATAATTGCATAGTCGCGTTCCATCTCCTCGATCGCTTTTTGTACTTGCCTTTCTAGATTCGAGTCAAGATCGCTCGTCGCCTCGTCAAAGATCAAAACATCAGCTTCTTCAATAAGTGCTCGCGCAAGCGCAACGCGCTGTTGCTGGCCACCTGACAGTCGAACCCCGTCGTCACCTAACAATGAGTCATAGCCGTCTGGTAACTCGTCGACAAACTCGTTAACCTTCGCGATAGAACACACCCGATCGAGTTCTTCATCGGCCACGTCGCGGTTGCCGAGTGTCAGATTGTATCGTAGCGTGTCATTAAATATAAATGGATCCTGTCTAACCATCGAGATTCGGTCACGCCACTCAGCAATATCCATCTCATCGATCGGGAGACCGTTTGCTCTGATCTCGCCATCATCCACCGGGTACAACCGAGCGAGCAGTGAGACAATTGTCGATTTTCCTGCGCCCGATTGCCCGACAAACCCGACGAATTCGCCTTTTTTAATTCTAAAATTGATCCCAGAAAGGACCTTCTCCTCGCCGTCATATGAAAAGTAAACATCATCGAATTCAATCTCGCGAACCTCCTCAGGAACTTCTTGGGTTGAGTCGTTCGGCTCCTCATACGCCTTTAGCTCCTTGATGAATTCTTGGGTTCGTACCAAGTGCGGTAAATCATTCTCTACTTGGTAGTATAGCGTGTTCACCTGACTCGCCCGCGGTCCAAGTCGGAACATTGCGAAAAGAAAGACACCCAATTCACCGACAGAGAGCGAGGCGAATGTCAACGCCAAGTATATTAATACAAACACCGATACGGCAACGACGAGGTTGTAGAAGTTGTTGATCGCGGTCTCATTCCTACGTAGAGTAATACGGGAGTCTGTGTACCGTTTGACTGCCTCTGAGAAGTCCTCGAAGAGTTCGTCTGCGAGCCCAAAGATTCGGACATCCCGAATGCCCTGCGTCCCAGCCTGGGCTGCTTCTTGGCGCATCTCGTTCGCCTCGGCGACTTGATCTCCGACATCGTATCCTGAATCAAGTACACGCCGAAAGAAGACTGAGAAACCACCCAGAACGATTCCAGTAATCACCGTCAGCACAGGCGCGATGATCAACGCAACGAGGAAGTAGACACCTGCCAAAAAGAGTTGCTGGGAAAACTTGATCCCACGTGAAATTACTCGCCCAGCGTAGTACGTCTGCGTGACGATTGCGTTCAAAATATCATCAGATCCTTCCTTGTCAAAGTACTCCACGCGCGCGTTCAGCGCGTTTCGAAACGCCCGTGTCTGGAGATCCCGAATGTAGTAGGTCCGTAGTGCCTCTCGGAACCACGCGACCGCGAAACTGGTCGTGTACCGCGCGACCATCACGGCCGACACGCCGACCACGACATACCCCAGCGTGAACGGAATCCCGAACGCCTGATACACGGTCACGAACACCGCGAGTACCCCATCCGCCTCCGCGGCAGGATCCTGGAGTTGGACGAGTTCGACGATTGGGAGAATGAAGCTCAGTCCCACGCCCTCAAGCACCGCGGCGACGATCCCGAGTACGACGACTGCCGCCGTATATTTCGGATTGTACCGCGCGACGTCGCGGAGGGCGTCGAGTTTCTCGCGTCTGGAGACCGGTTCGGGATCTGACGATGACATACAGGGAGTTGTCCGATTTCTGGCGGCGACCCGAATAATGTCGTCGGTCTCGTCTCACAATCTCCTCACGATCCGCGTACATTCACCCAACACCCACTGCCAGCTCTTACTCCCTACCAACCAACTCGCTCGCCCGTTCCACGTCCGCGGGCGTGTTCACGTTCACACGTCTACCGACGCGAACCGTCGCCACCTCGTAGCCCGCCCGCATCACAGGCTCATCGCCTCGCTCAGCTGATACTCGCCTTCGGCCGACGGCCGGAGCAACGCACAGGCATGGAACTTGCCCTGTTCACTGAACGAGCCGCCCTCTGTAAGCTGTACTCCAGGGTACCATCGATACATCCCCAGAGCGGTCGTGTTAACTTAAGCATCGGTTCCAGCAGACGGCGAAGGCTCGGAGCCATGATTCTGCCGCCGCTGGCTCCGCGTTTCTGAACGTATTTGAAAATGAAGAGGTTCGTCGTTTTACTTCTCTAAAGACACGTTCGACAGCATTCCGATTTCCATGACGAGTGATTTGAAATCGGAGCGAGGTACGTGAGAGCGCAGCTGTGAGATGTCCGCCAGCATCAACGAGAAACAGCGCATCGTCAACGTGGTGTTTTTCTCTGAGATCGCGGAGAAACACCAGGGTGAATTGTTGGTTTTGGACGGGAAATACGTCCACGTGGAGGAACTCGTTTGTTTGAGGATCCACAGCGGCGTACAGCCAGAATCTGTCTGAGTCGATCTGAATCGCAGTCTCATCGACCGCAACGCGATTCGGGCTTACACCGTCGGATGGCTGTAGATCGGCCTTTTGAATCCAGTTGTGAATTGCTTTTCGACTCCGTTTGACACCCAACCTCTCAAGATACTGTTTGGTATTCGAAAGTGACAGGCCAGCAAGGTGGAGCTGAATACCGGTTTCAATGATCTCGTGGGGTGTCCGCTCTCGCTCCACAAACTCCAAGTCTATCCACTCAGTAAAGCCGTTGAGGCGGTTGGATTCGGACATTGACCATTCGAAACACCGACCGCCTCATTCTTAAGTTAACATCGCCCCCCAGAATCTCCACCATTATCACCCAACCCCCTCCCCGTTTCTCACCCCCGATATTTTGAGAGCAACAATTAATTTACATTCCTCATTCGACACGAACACACAAACCGCACCGACTCCGCTGACCACCCAACACAGACTCACCGTGAGCTACACACGACAAAACCCACACTCCACATCTCGAACTGCCACCTCAAGCGACCACACCCTCCCGCGCTAAATGGCCGCAACCCCAGAATCTCACCAAACCGACGACAACGACCGTACTGAAGACGACCAAGACGACTCCACAACCGCAGACACCCTGCCGGACGAGAAGTTCGGACCCAGCACACGCGCTCGATTCGAGCCATCTGAAGACAAGCCTCAACGACGCTCTGCCTTTCGGATTCGACTCCCCATCATCAAAGACGAATTCGAAACGCTTCCCGATTACATCCGTGGGTGTATCACCCAAGTCATCGAAGAAGCGCGCAAGGAAACCGCCGGTGGAATCAAACAGTTCGAAGTGCTCCAGTTCCCCGGCCCAGTTGGCTTGGAACTCATCTTGAGCATTGAGCCAAAACGGAACGACGGCCGAAGCATCAACCAGAGCACGATCGACGATTTCATAGACAAGACCCATCTGCCTGGCGTCAACAAAATTACCAAAGCGATTCAAAAATACGTTCCTGAAGAATGTACTGTCGAACGTGGGACCCTTGACCTCTCCACACTCGGTAACACCCCGGTCAACGCGTCTCGGCTTCATCTCAAGAATACCCACGTGGCCAATCCCGTTGGCACGAGCGGTGTCGACGTGCTGGCGACGACGTTTGAGACGCTTCGTGAGCACTCAGTAGCATTCTTATATCAAACACTCTTTACGCCGGCAAAGAACGACCAGTACACTGCCACTGTTCGACTTGCGACGTATCCACCTCAGTTCGTCTTTACCGGTCGAGAGGGCTTCGCTGAGATCGCTGAACGCGGCCACCCATTTGATCTGGCGACGACGTTTAGCAAGTACAACTTCACGTCCAACTTTCGCGGACTCACTGAGCAGTACTGGGAGACTGAGTACACCGAGAAAATCAACGGTGAGCCCGTAGCTAGCGCAAGCTACACTGACGAGAAAGTCACACCGTACAGATCAAAAGCGCAAACGCGGCGTGAGGCAAACAAAGTGAAAGACATCGTGCTTGGCAAATCCGATTACTGGCATATGGTGTCTGCGAACGCAACGTGGGACTCACTGCTCGAAGACGAACTCAACCGCTATGCGCGATTCACGATCTCAGGACCGTTCTTACCACAACTCACGGGCCTTGTCCGATTACGCTGGAAGACCAACCCGTGGGCGGTCGTTCCGGGACGTGACGCGCCTACGTTCCACACTGAAGAGATACTCAACACATACGGCTCAACGGCGCCAAACTATGGCGACAATGATGAGTTCATCCACGTCCCCGACGAGACAGTAGAAAACACGGGCAGCCCTGGACACCAAGGACACGTCCAGTCGATCATTGACATCTTCACCGAAGGCGGCGATGAGATTTACGAAATCACCCAGAACAGCAAGTCGCTGCCGGATATCGAACTCCACACAGAGAGCGGTGAGATTAGTACAATCCCGCTGACTGTTGACGCCTCATACGTCTCTGTTGAAGCTGAACATAAGAACACGACAAAAGCGTCGACCACACTCGTCAACGCTGATCGCGCCTACGCCATGGGTCGCCACGTCATCTTCGTCTATGGCTCACGGAAAAGTGCAAAACGAGGATATACCCATCTCAGCCAGCCGTACAACGACAACCTCTCAGACCGAGATGATGGCGGTGTTCGGCTATACAACCGCACAAAGCCAGTGCGGTGTCCCGACGACCGCATTCCGGTGATGAAAGGCAGTACCACAACCACCTGGGAACTGTTTGGTCGCGATCGGATTGTCGCTCGCGTCAACGGTGAGCGTATCGCAGGCGGCACACCCGGCGGCGATGTCGGTGAGTTCTCGTGGGACACCCACTTCTATCAGGAGGTCGACGGCGTCCACCGCGTTGAGGATACAGACGGAGCGGTCATTGAGACGTACAACGAACAAGAGACGTTCACCTCAGAATGGACAAAGATTCCACTCCCACACATTCCCATCTGTGGGAACTACCTTCATTTTGCAACGGTTGCGTACCGCACCGGAGAAGGTGGCATTGACGTCTACTCTGATCCCCCGGGCTGGGATACGCCTGACAGCGCCGGCAAAATGAAGCGACATCGTGGCTGTCTCGAAAGGTTCACGGATCAACTCATCTGTGAACGCGATGACGCGCGCATCTCGTCAGGAGCACTCCAAACGTGGGCGCAACACTACTACACCGCCGCCTCAGCCCACGACACGCCACCGGGATCGATCATCGTCCAAGCACTCCCCGAGGAAATCAAAGACGCAAAGAAAGGCGGCACCAACAACCGCAATCCGCATTACCCGGGATACGACTGGGTCATCCCCCCAGAGATCGACACGCCGCATCGCCCCGGCGTTGAAGAAGGACTTACCGACCTCACCGAAACGCTCACAGAGACGTCGGTGGCCGACGTCGAGATTGACACCGACGAGGCGGAATGAAACACATTACAACGGGGAGCCATCCCGCTTCGCCGTGGTCTGCTGTTGAGTTCGTCACCACCAGCAAGTCACCAACTGACTACCATGACACGCCCGTCTCACGACTCCTCGCGCGGGTGATCTATCGGGCGCTTTTCGACGAGGGGTTCACCGCGGTCACGTTGCTCGCGGTGTCTGGACACCACCGTGAGCGGTACCTGCTCCGGTCACGATCGACCACACACTCCAGAAAGCGTACCGAGAAACTTGCCAGTATTGCCAACGACCAACTCCCACTTGAGGTCGGCATCACGATGGTCGAAGTTGATCCAGCACCGCTCGGTGTCACCCCTGTGCCCGTCCACCGACTGCTCACAACACGCGATCACCCAGTCACGCGCGCGCAGATATCGACGCCGACTCCATTCGAACAACTCCTCAAGATTGCGACCAGTATGCGCCCACATGCGATCCAACTCATCGTCAGTCGATTCGAGGGTGAGTCCGTTGAAGTGAGCCTCCGCGTCGCAGATTTCTCACCTGCGGTGGCTACCCACACGGCTGTCGGTGATGCCCACTATCACCAGCATGCGCCCGATATAGCTGCTCCCTTTGAGGCATTCAATCTCACGACAAACCGTGCGTTCATCTTCGATCACGGCTGGCAACAGCACACAGAAACCCGCCTGTCTGGGCCACCCGTTCCGATGGTGACACGCGAACACGGCGCGGTTGTGAAGGTCCCAACACTTGCGTCTGCTCGCGACCTTTCACGGACCCCAACAGAGTATACCGCGTTGTTCTCTGAAGACCCACCTGCGGCCCCACTCACACCGACGTACGCCCAACATAGGGTGCTTCCATGGGTTCGCCTCGATGTCGAACTCTTGCCAGCGTTCTGTGGACTGCGAGCCCACACGTATCATGTCTCGCCGTGGAAACACTTTGGTCGCGCACCACCACGAATCACCCCGCAGTACACATTGCGAGAGCCAAAGCCACCGGCAGCCTCGCCGCCGCCATCGGATCCCAGTCCGACTGCTGGGGAACTCGAGATTGAATCGTCGTTCGGTCAAACCGCCCTCAAGTGGGCCCGCGAACAGGGCGCGAACGTCACCGACGACTACGCTAGTCCGTTCGAAGAGTTCACGGCGGCGTACCCAAACCAGACACATCACTGTGTCATCCTGACGGACCCAGCGTTCATCCGTGGCGACTTGGTTTCGGTCGCCACAGACATCCATCAGTCATCCACAATTGATCGGCTCACAGTGTTCACAGACACAACTGACGTTGCGTCTCGGGCACGGAACTGTCTCCAACGCCCGTTCATCCGGACCGACGACGGGAAGACGCGACTGTACACCAAATCGATGCGACTACCGAAGACGCTTGACGCGCCAGTCCATCGACTCCCAGCAACGAGCGAGTGGATACTCACGCCCACAGGCGACTTGGAATACCATCAGGGCGGGACAGTCAGTGCCCGCGCAAGCCCCGACGAGACCTTCGAGACGATCACGGCCGGGTTCCCGCAGGTCTCTCATCGTGATGGCCTCTTCACTGTCACAAAGCCGTCCGATGGCGCCCAGCGAATCTACAAAACGAATGAATCGTGTTTCGAAGAGTTCGAGTTTGTCTACCCGCCAGCTGTGCCATCGTGGCTTGTAGACGGGCTTGCGTTCGCTACGGTTCTGCTACAAGACGGCGACACCGTCTCTGAATACCAGCCCAACGCTCAGTGGGATACTCCCCAGCTCACGACTCGCGATCGGGTGGCTGCGACCGAATTTTTTGCGACGTACACCGTTGCAGATCCCGATCGCTCGCTCACCTACGCTGATGTCGAAACTGCGTTTATCTCATGGCTTCGTCACCAAACCGAGGAGCCAATCCACGGTAATTTTTCTGTGAGTCTGAAGTCTGCGTTCCCTGGAACACTCCCAAGCAGGCACAGCGACGACCTCCAAAAACGGGCGTGGCGGTATCCATCTGAACCCGCACAAGGATAGTGTGATTTCATGTGCTGAGAGTGGCCCGTCTTTGCGACGGGTAGTGTACCTTCTACGTAGCAGGTGGTGGACCATCCATGCGACGGGGAGTGTGACTTCTACGTAGCGGGTGGTGGACCATCCATGCGACGGGGAGTGTGACTTCCACGTGGCGGGTGGTGGACCATCCATGCGGCGGGTGGTGTGAATTCTACGTAGCGGGTGGTGGAACATCCATGCGGCAGGTGGTGTGACCTCTACGTGGCGAGTGGTGGACCATCCATGCGGCAGGTGGTGTGACCTCTACGTGGCGAGTGGTGGACCATCCATGCGACGGGTGGTGTGGCCTCTACGCGGCGGATGGTGTGACCTCCGCGTGGCGGGTAGTGTCTCCTCCACGCGGCGGATGGTGTGACCTCCACGCGGCGGGTGATGTAGCCCCTACATGATGGATAGTGTCCCCTCCACAACCCAGAGGCGTTGCCGCCGATATGTCTGATTAGTTGTATATATTTGGTCATCTCCGATCGGCGCTCAACAAGTCGATTGGTGTGTTTGTTGTCGCAGACGTCGCCGCTTTCGAGCGGATTTTGTGAATGAGTGGGTCAGATGAGTGGGCCAGGTCGTGAATGAGGGGTATCAGGGGGCTAATGAGGGGGCTAATCACAAGACGTCGCGGCCATGATGGGGCCACGAGTCCGACTGATAATAGTAATAATAACCCTCCCACTGACGGGAGTTGAGAGACCAGCGGAACCACCTTCGGGGCGGAGCCATGGTGAGTAGATCCACTTTCTGCTGTGAACAGGCTACCCTCACCTGCTCGCAAAATATGTCAGAGTTCTTTTTATAACTAGCAGCGTCCGTGAACCGCTACCGAGTCTTCTACTGACTCCTGTTCATTATACTGAGGTAGCCACCTGCTTGGTTACCTCTCCACCGGCCTAACTAACTACCAGCATCCACTCCAATCCACCTTCCAAAATCAACTTGGAGACGTTGGTGTATCTCTGTTGAGCAGACCGGCACACACAGGCGAAACACTTCGGTGATATATGGTTCAACTGTATACCCGCATCTTAACGCGTGGGATGAAGTCAATTCTACTCGCTGACAGTGTTGTATCATTGTCTTCGAAGGCTTCAATGCTTTCAGTCTTAACACTCTTCACAGTGGGTGGCGTATCTTAGTCTAAGATGTCCATCGACCGAGACACCTTCGAGAACACGAGCGAGGATGAACTCGAAGACCTTTCTGTCCCGGATCAGGTTCTCGGGTTTCTCGCTGCCCACGACGATCGTGCGTTCAAAGCGCAGGAAATCGCCTCCCAGATCGGCATTGACGAAGGCGCTGTCAGCACTGCGCTCTCGCGGCTGAAGGATCGGGATTTGGTCGACCACAAGGCAACGTACTGGGCCGTAACTGACGACAACGATCGACTAGGCGGGTATAGCGGCTACGAACGGGCGACCGCTCTGTTCAACGAGCAACTCGGTGACGAAGACAAGGAGTCGTGGCGCGAACACGCCCCCAACGAGCCACATCCGAGTGTGGAAAGCGAGCAGTGACTGACGAGAACGCAACCCCAATTTTTGAGCGGGGCGACGTAGTCTACGGTGATGACCCGTTCAAAGACGAGGATGATGCCCGACCGTGGCTCATTCTCTCCATTGACCTCCTCCTCCGCGTGAACGCGGAGGAATCCCACCACGGGATTTCAGGCCGAGCGAAGCGGCCTGTTGGTTTCAAGACGCATACGTTCCAAGCGTCGTCTGCTGGGTTTCAGCATCGGCTTGGCTGTCTTGTGGCCCGGTCAAAGAGGCCCCACCCGTAGCCGAGTCATCGTCACCAGGCTTCTGCCGGGAAGTCCGGTCGCTTCGGCGGTGACTCTCTCCACTACGGTAGCGGTCTGCAATGTTTATCGCCCCGTTCACGTCGGCTTGATACTCACCGACCCAACAGCCGTCGTTCGAGCATCTAAACGTCGCCTGTCGTGGCCGGTAGCCGTGTTCACCGCAGGCGTGGCACGCTTTCGACGTGTTCCGGGGATTCACCGTCTCAACGGGAACCCCCTTCTCGGCGGCTTTGTAGCGAATCTGTGCGTGGAGCTTGGCAAAGCCCCACCCGTGTAACCGCCGATTCATGTACTCACCGTTGTCCATGTTCTCGCGGATGTACCTCAGGTCTTCCAGCACCAACACTGGGTTGTCGACGGACTCGGCGTAGTCCACGACCTCGCTGGTCACACGGTGAAAAACGTCGTCAATCTGGTCCCACAGTGCGTCACCGTAGGACTCTGCGATTCGCTCACTACCACGCTTCTGAAGCCGTCTTGTGGCGGTGAAGTAGGTTTTTCGGAGCCGACGAACGGCTTTGCCGTCGGCGGCCCACAGGCGGGGGCGAACCGGAGAACCGGAGCCGTCGCGGTGACACACCGTGACGAGGCTCGCTTCTCCGAGGTCCACACCAATCGGCGTCCACTTGTCGGCGGACGCTTCAGATTCGTCCTCCACGTCGCAGGTAACGGTGACGTGGAGATACCACGTTCCGTCCCGCTCAAACAGCCGACTTTCACCCATCTCGGCGTCGTCTGCGTACAACGCTTCAATCCAATCCCGCTGGTCGGGATTGGCGCGTGCCGGTATCCAGAGGTGGTAATCCTTGTGGTGCGGGATTTTGACGTACCACTCGATAGCGTTCTGTGGCTGGTGGTCGAGTTGTAGGCCCTCGTTTGTGAACCGCACCGGGTGGTCGTCGTGGATCTCGTTGGCGTCGTAGCTGTTCCCACAGAGTTGTGGGACGTACTTCTTGAGGGCATTTTTCGCGTAGCCGCTCAGGTCGTACTCGACAACCACATCGTTGGTTGCTGACTGCGTGTCACAACCAGTGTCAAAGGCGGCCTGAAGCGCCCGTTGATAGGCATCGCGTGTCTCACGAAGTTTCTGTCGCTTATGGAGGTTCGGGTCCACAAGCTTCAGTTCGAGGGTTTTTGTGAGTTCGCCCATCGTCGCCGTACGAAGATTTTGGTTGTGGCAGATATATATCTCAGCCATCCGGAGTGGAAGTGAACCCGTGGGAAATCCGGCACTACAATAGAACGGTGGCTTGTCACACTATGATGTCCGCTCGACCCCCGCCTGTTCGTTCCTCGGTTCCGACACAGTGTCGGAACACTCGTCACTCACGGCAAGGCGGGGGTATGCGCTCGTATCTCTATCACGAAACCCGTCCGTTCCACGGCGAGCAGTATATCGCGCTGACGTTGACGACGAAATCCTGGATGGACGGGCTGATCGAAATTCCCGAGGAGAGTTGGCTGCGTGGTGGGACACCCGACGAGAGTCGAATCGTTCCATGGGGCGTCCAATCGATCGACATCGAAGATATCGACTTCTGGCAGGGCCGGGTGGAGAGCGACCGTGTCGACGAAGCGGTTGCCGCCCTCGTCGGAGAGCTACAGTAGCCGACCGATCGGGAACCGGGTGGGAGCCAACTACCAACGACGGAGTCTGTTCACAGAAGGGATCACTCCGTCCACGCCGCGATCGAACCAGAGCCCGGCGAGGAGAAACCGTATGCGAGTCCCCAGTGGATGAGGTGGTTGAGAGAGACACAGTGACCATCGGAAGTCTCGAATCCGACCTGGGGGGTCCACCTAGAGCTCAAACTCCTGATTAGGTAGTTTATGAAAAGAGCAGGTACCGAAGGACGTGAAACAACTGGGCCCCATGCTTCCAGGCAATCCCGCGCGGCTTCTGGACGGAGCGCGTTTTAATTGGGACGTCACCGATTCGTGCGCCGCGTGCTGCGGCTTCCAACACGAAGGTGCCACACGTACATGCGGTGTCGAGTGCAAGATCCACGGCCAGCGATCGGCGAAGCGCCCTGAGGCCAGTGCCCGAATCCTGGACGTCAAGCCGGAGTTGGGTCAACTTGTTCAGCAGTCGTTCTGACGGTCGGGGGATTGTCGAGCGCGCGCCCAACACGAGATCCAATTTGTCGGCGGCGATCGGCCTGGTGAGTTTCTTGATGTCGCTCGGTCGGTGTTCTCCATCGGCATCGAACGTCACGATGATGTCGGTGCTGGCTTCGCGAAACCCTCGCTTTAACGCGGCAATGTACTCCTTATTGTGTGGCTGTTCGACGACAGTTGCGCCTGCGGATCGAGCCTCCGAGACAGTGGCATCTGTGGAGCCATCATCAACCACCAACACTGAGTGCTCATCCGGGAGTTCTGTAACCGTCGTGCCAATCCGGCCTGCCTCGTTGTACGCTGGGACGACGACCGGGGTCGCTGGCATAGGTGCTACTCAACGCTCGGTGTACCCAGCACTTTGTCTGTCCGGTGAGTTGCGAACCATGGGAACGGTAGCAGTGAGCAGTCGTAGCGCTCAGCAGTAGCTCTCAGTGGTAGTATGCTGATCTGTCCACCGTGGTTGTGGGTAGACGCGCCTCCGTGCTGGGAGGTATCGATACGGTACTCACAACTGTCGTGAGTTGTTCTTATTATTACTATTATCAGTCGTATCTGAACCCGGTAACGGTCCTACGTCATGCGATTTTCA
Organism: Halorubrum sp. Ea1; assembly: GCF_002252965.1. NCBI lineage: Archaea > Methanobacteriati > Methanobacteriota > Halobacteria > Halobacteriales > Haloferacaceae > Halorubrum > Halorubrum sp. Ea1. The sequence goes on along the minus strand of NZ_NHPG01000156.1, from coordinate 19,176 downwards.
GCAATATCCCACTCATCTAAGTTCTACATACGTTACAACCCGCTAATTGACCCCCTAATCGGATATTCTGTGTAAACCCCCCCCTCAAACGACTCAATTCGTGGGTTCTTGTGCGATCTGCTGGCTGGCCTGTGAGCTACTGTGCTGACGCCATGAGGTATGATAAAAAGCCATCTGAGCGATCGGTGGTGTCGTTCACCGGTTTGACGTATCTGCGAGAATCTTCGTTTCGAACAACTGGCAACACCGCATGCCCGAGTCCCAGCCGCTCGCGCTGGTAGATCGTACGTAAGAGGAGTCCGCTCAAAGGCGTCGCCGAACCGGCCGAAGATTTGCCTGCCTCGTAGCCGACGACCACGACCAGCTCATCGACCCCCGCCTCGACTGCCGTCTCAAAGACGTGCGCGAGGAGGGGTCGCCCCGCCACGTCGCCGAGCCCCTTCTGTCGGTCGTCGGTCAGCTTGCCGAGCCGACTGCCGCGCTCGGCGGCGGGGATGATCGCGTCCATACGCGAGACGCCACGCGTGGGCGTTTCAACGTTGTCCCTATTGTCGACCTGCGTCTTAGCCGGGAGCGACCGTGCTCACCCAGTGTCAATCTTGAGCGCGCGGTCGTACAGCGCGTCCGATATCCAAAAGCCCGCCTCGCGGAGCGCGTCGAGTTCCATTTCGAGGTCGACATCTCCCCGGTCGGACGCACGGAGGAGGATCCCGACAACGCCGGTCACCGGTACGTCGTGACGCGTGGCGGTCGCCCGGCCTTCACGCTCGTCGATGAGTACCCGGTCCGCGTCGATGTCGACGGCGTACGCGATGGCCGCGGCCTCGCCGCGATCGAGTTCCCGCTCAAACTCGATTCGGAGGTCGGTTGGCTCCGGCGACACGACTCGAATCCCACCCTGATCGCGGAACGCTTCGATGCGGTCGTGGCCGTCGAACCCGGCTGTGAGCTCGTTCCAGACCGTCGCCGGAACGACCACCTCACCGAACTGGGCGTCGATCAGGTGAAGGCGTTCGATGAGTGCTAGATTCAACAGCGGTGACGTGTTCGAGACGACCGTCATTCTCGCGCGTACTCAACGTCGATCACGAGATCCTCCTCGGTGTAGTGTCGCTCTACCCCGCGTTCTCCGAGGAGCCGATGGAATGCCGCCTTCGAAAGACCGGCTAGCTCTCGTGCCTTTCCGAAGGACAGATATCTCTCCCGGTACAGCGACACCGCGAGCTCCTGCCGGACGATCGGTTCGCGATCCTCTGGCGGTGCCGCGATCGCGTCCAACACGTCCGACGGGAGATCGATGCTGCTCATGTCTTTAGATCCGGCGCCGTGCTACTTAGTAACGCCGCTCGTCCACTCGTTTCGGTCACGACGCTTGTTGTCCTGACGCCGTCTCGAAGACGTGCGCGAGGACGGGTCGCCCCGCCACGTCGACGAGCCCTTTCGGTCGCTCCGCCGTCAGCTCGCCGGGTCGACTCCCTCGGCCTGCGGCGGGGATGACCGCGTCCATACCAACACTCGCACGCACCACCAATCTCAATCCGTTGGTCAGCCCTAATCATATATTCTCAGCTATAGTAGTCCAGACTACAGTAGTTCAAACTACGATAGTCTAAACTACGTTATCTGCGCGTTTTATGTACCGGGGAGCCGACGGTGAGCATATGCCCACGTTCGTCAACCGAGAACGGGAACTCGACAGACTCCATGAGCTGTACAAAAGTGATTCCGCGGAGTTGAGCGTCGTCTACGGACGTCGGCGGATGGGGAAGACAGCACTCGTCGTCAAATCCATCGAAGATCGTGATGACGCGGTGTACCATCAGGCTGTACACGGGACGACGGAGCAGCAACTCGATTCATTTATCGCTGATGCTGCAACGGTGTTTCCGGGGATCAACCGGATTCGGAAAGACTGGGAGAACGTTCTCACGCATCTCGCCGAACAGGATGCGATCGTGATCCTCGACGAGTTCCCGTATCTCGTAGACGGAAACGAAGCGCTCCCCTCTCTCATCCAGCGGCTCTGGGATCACAACGTCGCCGATACGGGAACGACCTTCGTGCTGACTGGCTCGGCGATCGGGATGATACACGAGATCGCGATCGACGGAAGTTCACCACTGTATGGCCGGATCTCGAAACGACCGAACGGGAAACTCGAGATCGGCCCGTTACCGTTCGGTGCCGCAATGACCTTTTTCCCGAACTACGCGCCGGCTGAGCAGGTGATCGCATACGGTATCTTCGGAGGGACGCCGGAATACCTCCGGGCTGTAGACGACACGCAGTCACTCAAAGGGAATATTACAGAAACCTTGCTGCTCCGTGATGGCGGCCTCCACGAGGAGCCCGAAGACGTTCTGTACCGGGAACTGGACGAGGTGGATCGGTATTTCGCCGTTCTGAAAGCGATGGCGGAGGGGAACCACAAGCGAAACGAGATCGTTCAGGCTGCCGGCATCAACGCCAACAGTGCGAGTTACTATCTCTCTCGCCTGCGGGAGCTCCAGATAATCGAGCAGGAGTACCCAGTCACCGTTGATCCCTCCCGGAGTCGGAACAGCCGGTATCGAATCCGGGACCAACTGTTCGCGTTCTGGTTCCGGTTCGTCCACGGTCGTTCGTCCCGCTACGAAGTGTTCGGGGCGGATGCGTACGACGAACTCGTCGAACCACATCTCCCGGACTTCGTCAGTTCGTCATTCGAACGCCTCTGCCAGCGGGCAGTTCTCTACGAGTACGGGGACGTGTACACGTTCACGGAATCGCCAGGTCAGTGGTGGGACACCGACGGACGCGAGATCGATATCGTGGCCCCGACGAACGGCGACACGTTACTGGTCGGGGAAGCGAAGTTCCAGCAGCAACCGCTGGGGTACGATGTTCTCGCACAGCTCGAACAGGAGGCGCCCGAGATCGAGTGGTCGCCGACCGACGGCGACGTGAACTACGAGTACGCACTATTCAGCCGAAGCGGGTTCGCGTCGTCACTGGAGGAAGCAGCCGACGAGAGGGACGACCTCGGTTTGTTTACTGTTGCTGATGTCGTTGACGCACTGTCTGAGTGATGTTTTCATCTCGAAAGCGTCGCCGAACCGGTCAACGATCCGACCCGCCTCGTGCCCGACGATCACGACCAGCTCGTCGCCCCCGACGTTGACCGCCGTCTCGAAGATGTGCGCGAGGACGGGTCATCTCGCCACGTCGACGAGCCCCTTCGGTCGGTCTGTCGTCAGCTCGCCGAGTCGACTGCCTCGCCCGGCAGCCGGGGTCACCGCGTCCATACGCGAGACCCCACACGCCGGTCACCTACCCCCATCGACGGAACTATCGGGTCCAGAAGCCACGTTGGCGGGCTTCGATCTCTGACAGCACCGTCGAGAGGACGTCACGCCAGTCGGTCGGGTGTGTCGTATTGTCTCCCGGTGTCGGTGCGTCCGGTCCCGGATGGATGTGGTCACGAGTGTTGTGCCCAGACGGATGTCTGTCCCACCGGTGATCGAACGCCCCCGTCTCGTGAGTTTCGTGATAATGGAGCGAGAAATCTCCGTTTTCGAACCAGACAATCTCTAGACGGGCGCTCCGAACCCGCTCAGGGTAGAGTTGCCGATTGTACTGACAGACCAGCCGTTCGGGCGCGAAGCTAGGCTGGTCATCAACTTCGGTGAACCGATCGTCTGTCGCGAAACGCTCTCGAATGACCGCTAGCCGGTCGAAATCGATCGGCCCACCGGAAATCGAACCTCTCGTCTCATCCTCGCCGCCGGCAGTCATGCCGCGGATTCGCGATCTGTAGCCTCGCCGGACGTAGAAGTGAGCGCACGTTCCAAGAGGGACACACGACGCAGAGCGGTTTGCCACGACGAGAGTTGCTCCCAAACCGCCTCGATTGACTGGTCGCTTGCTGCGGCAAACTGCGTGATCGAGACGCCCGCCGGGGACTCGGCGTCAAATTCAACTGCGAGTGCGTCCGCCCGCTCTGATTCCGACTGTAGCAGGGCAAGCAACTCCTCGGTCGTGTATTCACGCCGGAGCGTTTGGACGCGTCGCCAGTTCAGATACTCCTGATTCCGTTCGTAGGTGGCCGGTGATTCCGTGACCTGAGTGACGATGCCCATTCGTTCGAACCAGTCCAAATATTCGCGTGCGGCGTCGACCCCGTGTCCCGCACGCTCGGCAACCTCGCTGGCTGTCGCCGGATCGTCGAGTCCAAGCACGGCATCGAAAAAGTCGTCCCGTGTTCGATCACCACGGACAACCTCTTCCGGCGGGGTCAGCGCGTCAAAGTTCGGCGCCCGTTCGTCGGTGTCGGCTTGGATATCCGAACCCGGATTCTCCATATCCCACCATGCGGCTCAAAACGTGATAAAACTTTCTTGGACGGATTATTCCACTTCAAGTACAGGAGACGACGGCTACCTCGTTGACCCTAGTGTCGATCGGCGTCTCAAACACATGTGCGAGCAGGGGTCGCCCCGCGACGCTGGCTTTCTGGACGACTCCTCCCGAGAGGACCTACTGGGGAGTTTCCGTAAGTAAGTCGGCGGACGGCGCTTGTTGACAACACCATTTTGGGTTCGCTTGGCAAGATCGACCGGTTGGACCTGCTACCGTCGGTGTTTGAGACCGTTGAGACACCGCCGCAGTTATCGACGAACTCGACCGTGCTGAAGTTGACGGCTACGAGTTTGTCTCTCGCATCGACGCGGTCAAATCGTACAATGAAGGCTGGCTTGAAATCGCCACTCCGACGGGGGCTGAATCGAGCTGGCGGATGACATCGTCGATAACGTGCTCTCTTCGACAGATGTGCGGTACCTCGCCATCGCGTCCCAACGCGAGCTCTACTCGTGACTGATGACTCTCACGCCGGCACACGTGGCCAACAACTCGGCGTGGAGGTCTGTGATCTCGTACTGCTGTTACGAGCGGCGATCCACCGCGACGTAATCGCCACGACTGAAGAGTTGTCGACTCACGTCGAAGAGCTACGAGAGCATGATGGCTACCGATTTTCTGAGCTGGATCGAAATTCCCTGTTTAAAACCGTCGACAAAGACGCTTGATTTGTTCGAGACGACCGTCATTCTCACGCGTCCTTGACGGTGAGCGCGAAATCCTCCTCGGTGTAATATCGCTCTACCTCGCGATCGCCGAGGAGCCGATGGAAATCCGTCTTCGAGAGAAGACGTACCGAACATCTGTTTATAACAGACGAACTGAGGGGTGTGTCTGGACCATCCCTCGGCGACCCGACCGACTGGCTCGGCGGGTGCCTCACCAGGTTCACCTGCATACTGCTCCAAAGAACAGACGAAATGGGGAGTGGTTGCCGACACCAGCGTGTCAATGTCCACTATTCCGTTGTGTCGATTCGTCAATTGAAACACCGCCTCTGGTCGTGGCCGACTACCGGTTCAACGCTCCGTACACATTGCTAACTACGCATCTGCGGCATTGACCTATCCACGAAGGCTCGCACGACCGAATCCGCATACTCTCAAAAGGGGAATCGTTTTACTCCCCGCCCAATTTGCACGAGATAATGCGACGCTCGGGTGGTCCCCAATGGAGGTAATCGATGATGACGGCAATCTCTTTGGCGCCGTCAACGTGGTTGACGCACTCGTAGTGCTCGTGGTGCTTGCTGTTGTTGTCGCGGGCGCGGCGTTCGTGCTTGCAGATGATCCGGCGCCCCAACCGGACACTGACACAACGTACGCCACGCTCGATCTGGGGACACAGCCTGCCTACATCGTGGAGGCGATCAACGAGGGCGACATGTACGAACCGGACGACAGCTCCACGCTCACGGTCACCGATGTCCACCTCACCCCTCGCGGAACCGAGATCGGTGTCACACTCCGCGCCGAACTCCAAGGCGAGACCGACGACGACACCATCACGTATGCGAACGCTCCACCACGGCTCGGCCGAACGCTGGCCATTGAAACATCACAGTATGAAGTGAGCGGCCAGGTGCGGGACGTCGGTGATAGAGACACGCTGGCCGGCGACAGCCAACAGGTAATCCTTCGTGACACGCTTGATGCCGAAACCGCCACTGAAGTCACTGCGGGCGACGAGATTCGGCTTGCCGGGCGCACGGTCGCGACCGTTGAGGAAGTCGCCACGTACGCCACGGACAGCCCCGACCAGACGCGTGTGCTCGTTGAGGCGACGCTTGCCACCCACCGAGAGGGTGGTCAGTCCCGCTTTGGCGGAGTTCCGCTCCAGCGCGGGCAGTCGCTCACCCTCCCGGCTGCCGACTACACGATCGACGGCCAGATCGAGAGTGTAAACGGTAACCTCCAGCTGGGAGAGACGTCGACGCGACAGGTCACGCTCCGGATGACGGAGGTGCGTGCCGACACCGCGGACGCCATCCGCCCGGGGATGAGCGAAGGCTCGAGTACCGATCCAGTTGCGGAGATCACCGCGGTCGAGACCGAGCCGTCGCTCATCATCGCGACGGGCGAAGACGGCAGCGTCAACGTCGTTGATCACCCGGTTAATCGGGATGTGACGATCACGGCGGAACTCCAGGTCCGAGAAACAGCGACGGGCGTCCAGTTCAAGGGCGAGCCGCTTCGTGGTGGCACGAACATTACCCTCGACCTTGGGACGCGCATCATCGAGACAGAAGTTGTGAGTATCAGATAATGATCGACGGCGCCCGCCCCGTTGCCACCCGACATTTGCCCTCCTCTTGTCCATCGAGGGAGGTGCACGCGAAGTGACCATGCGCGCGACAGATGGGCCCGATGCATCGAACACGCCTGGATCGTCGGCTGACGATGAGCTTCCAGCCACGCTGGCCGGCTCCCGCATCGTTTCGGCCGTTCGCGCGGCCACCACATGCGTTGGGTTGTGGGTGCGACATTCGGCGCTGTATCAGTGGCTCACCGCCGAGCCCGATCCGGAAGTAATCGTCATCGATCTACGCGAGACATGGACTGTCGGGCCGTTCGTGCGTCTACTCGACTGGGCCGTCGACCAACTTTTTGATGCTGCGGGTGGTTCGCGCGCTGTCGGGATCGCCCAGCGTGGCGTCACTGCGACGTGTGCAGCGCCACTTCGTGTGGGCGGACTTATGATGGCGACACTAGGACTCGCTGTCGCCGGAGGTGGCCTTGTGGGTGGCGTCTCGATGACGCAGCTAGCTGTCGGCGTCGGCCTCGCCATCGGTGGGGTGGTCGCCATGCAGGACGACCGCGACTGGGACACGCTACGTGAGACCCGCCCCGTCGCACTCACAATTGCCGCGCTGGAACCACCGGACCCGCCGGATACTGCAGCTGGTGATGATGCGACCGCACAGTCAGACGCTCGCCAGCAACCGAATGACGAGACGCCTCCCTCTGCTGATTCCGACGGACCTAACTCGCGGGTAGATGATTCGTCCGACGGTGCTGAATAGGTGGCTCCAGACGACGATTAGCCATTCATCGTGGATCCCGAAACGTGACTGTTCTCACTGGTGACTCCCAGTAGTGTTCACCGCAACGAGGAGTTCGGATGCTTGGATAACTGATTCACTAGCATATAGGGCTGCTCCGACGCACGGCCAGTCCAGCTATCTCCGAAATAAGTAACTTTCTTGAAAGCGGTCTCTGTATCAGGACCCAATAGTCGACATTGGCTATTTCAGCTGAGAGTATATTCGAAGAAGATTTCAACAGAATCTCGAGAGTGCAATTTTGGTGGCGAATCGATACAAGGTCTCGTTGTACGGTGTTGTACGGTCACGAACGCGTATATTTTGGCTAACTCTGATCGATCCCACGCCTGGGGAACCGGTTCTGATGCTCAGTTGAACTCGTCACCACGAGGAGTTACTCGGTTATATACACACGAGCAAGACGTGTTGTGTCTGTGGGAGAGAAGACAAGAGTCAGCGCGTTGAACGCGGGTTGCACGTCTGCGAGGAATGCGATGCGGCGTTCAATGCGGACGTGAATGGGGCGGAGAACATCCGTCTCGACATGAACCAAAGTAACTCTGAGTCTCCGTTCAGTTCGGGTGATGATAGGAGTACCGGCTGGTTGGCATAGCCTGAAGTCTACCTTCATGACTTGTCCAGCGGATTCCAACCGCAGGATCAAGTGGTAGACTGCAAATCCTAGTATCCCAATCCAGCGGTACGGTGCCGTGGGATTCCTCCGCGTTCACGCGGAGGAGGATGTCAACTGGCTGCTGAGCTCTGCGGTGACCAGTGCCATCCCGAAGACGAATAGCCCGTAGCCCAGAATGCCCACCGCGAACGACTGGTGGAGTAGGCCGGTCGTACTTCCTGCGCCGATACCTCCACCGAGCATCCCGATCTTCCGTGAGCTGCCCTTGTTGTGCATGGTTCAGATTGTTTCAATATTATCGAGCACAAGTGCCGTCGTCGCCGCGTATGTGGTCGGGATCAACGCCACGAGACTGTTGTGACTGCCGTTGACGACGACTGTCAGTGCCATCACGCCAAGACCGACAGCCGCCGAGAGGGCAATCGAATGGACCGTCGCATAGTGGTGGGTCGTTGACGCGTCATTTCACTCACTGGGATTATCGCTGGTATCCTTGCTTAGAGCCGCGGTGTGGGAATCCGTCGCTGGCCTGTAATCATTCACCTGCCGTTCCGATCGATGCCGTCTCAGTGGTGAACGCCGAGAGTATCTTCCGAAAGTCGCTTACAGACACCTCAATACCTGCATCCGGTCGCCCGCTGCTGAAATTGACCGTGTCGTTCTGTAGGATCGCTGTGTCCACGTAGATTGGCGGGTCATTCTTGGGGAAAAAGGGCGGAATGGCACCGATAGTGTATCCGAGCTCGTCTTCGATCGTCACCTCATCGGCGAATTTGAGGCTGCTAATGTTCGCCGTGTCTTTGAGTGCGCGTAGATCAACCTTCTGTTCAGCGGGTACGAGCGCCACGACGACGTCGCGGTGATCGTCGAGAAACACCATTGACTTGATCATTTCTGCGAGTGGAACGTTGCGGACTGTAGCGGCGCTCTCTGAGGTGAACGCATCTGTATCGTGTTCTAACACGGTGTAGTCGATCTTCTGGTCACGGAGATACGCCGTAATCGCTGTATCTTTCATTGTACCCACAAATTGTCTGATGTCGTCTTGAATGCGAGTGTATCTTAAAATTCGACTGTAGTGACCGGCTACCGCTCCAAGTTCGCTGGCTCGTCACGTGTCCGTGCGACGGCAACGGATCTGGTCCATACGAGGGCGCGTTCTCCCGACGCTGTGAGTGTTTTACAGCCATTCATCGGTTCACGGCGCAGTCGCTGATGGCCACAGTAGACCGTTGCTGGCGTGTTCTATTGCCCGTTCATGGACCGGTTTTATGTTAGTATGGTTCAAAGAACGTGTCAGACGCATTCCTCCAATGAAACTCGCACTCATCGGCGTCGGCCAAGCTGGCGGGAAAATCGTCGACAAATTCATCGAGTACGACAAAACACACGGCGCGGAGATCGTCCGCGGTGCGGTCGCCGTCAACACCGCACGAGCAGACTTGCGTGGTTTGAAACACATCCCCGAGAATCGGCGGATCCTCGTCGGCCAGGCCGAGGTGAAAGGCCACGGCGTTGGCGCCGACAACGAACTCGGCGCCGAGGTCATTGAACGCGATCTGGGCGAAATACAGGGAGCGCTTGATATGGTTCCGTCCCACGAGATTGATGCGTTTCTCGTCGTTGCCGGCCTCGGCGGCGGTACGGGCTCTGGTGGCGCACCAGTGATCGCCAAATACCTCAAGCGGATCTACACGGAGCCCGTCTACGGGCTTGGGATCCTCCCGGGCAGTGATGAAGGTGGCATCTATACGCTCAATGCGGCTCGGTCGCTGCAGACGTTCGTCCGCGAGGTGGATAATCTCTTAGTGTTCGACAATGATGCGTGGCGGCAAACCTCTGAATCCGTCACAGAAGGATTTGCAGCGATTAACGAGCAGATTGTCCAGCGGTTCGGGCTGTTGTTTAGCGCCGGTGAGATGCAAGCCGGCAACGAAGTCGCCGAGAGCGTCGTCGACTCCTCGGAGATCATCAACACGCTGGCTGGCGGGGGCATTTCGACGCTTGGCTACGCAGAATCTGCTGTTGACGAGCCCAAGCGGAAGGGGCTCCTCTCGCGGCTCTCAGGTGGCGGGAAAGATGCCGAGCTGTTCGACAGTACCGATACCACGAATCGGATCACCAGCCTCGTTCGGAAGGCGACGCTCGGGAGACTCATCCTTCCCTGTGAGGTCCAAGGCACCGAACGCGCACTGCTCGTGGTCGCCGGTGCGGGGCCACTGCTCAATCGGAAAGGAATCGAGCATAGCCGCAAGTGGCTTGAAGAACAGACCGGCTCGATGGAAGTCCGTGGTGGTGACTATCCACGGCGAGGCAGTGGCGTCGTCGCCACCGTTGTCTTACTTGCAGGTGTCACGAATGTCCCTCGCGTCAAAGAACTTCAGCAAGTGGCTATCGAAGCCCAACAGAATATGGACGAGATTGACGATGAAAGTGAGGGGAAGCGACGAGATCTGCTTGGCGATGACAATGATTTAGAGTCTCTGTTTTAATTGGGCTTAGGCGTTCGCTCGTGAGGACTGACCATAACCTGATATCGTGCCACTGCCCTACGACTGATGTCGTTGCCTTCGCCTTTGCTCCTTGTGAGAAACCTCATCCAACAGGCCCGCAGCCGACATCGTCCACCGGTGATTGGGAATGAGCCTTCCACAACTGGTTTATTGGGACCGTCACGCTGAGTATTTTTACAGCCAATTTTTTTATGAACGGGAACACCTTCCAATTCAGCCTTCTTGCAGGGGCCGGGTCGGGCGTATTCGCTGGTGTGTTGCGTTATATTGCTCTGCTCAGGAGCAGCGGACTCCTGAGTCTGCTCAATTACGTGTCTAGCTGATGTTGAGAACAGATATACCCAGTTGTACAGGCCGCGGTAAAGTCGTCTGTCGTGCTCATTATAATTTTCAACAGAGCCAAGTAAGTAACCCACCCAATCAAATTTAGACAGTGACGCTCTCCGATCTGCTGATTGCGATTCTAGCCGGTATTGTACAGGGTATCGTTGAGTGGCTCCCCGTCTCGAGCCAGGGGAACCTCTCGTTAGTGTTGACGCTGGTCGGCACCGACCCCGCGGTTGCGCTCCAACTCGCGCTCTTTTTGCAGGTCGGCACCACCCTCTCGGCGGCGACGTATTATCGAGCCGAACTCTGGACGGCACTCGCGGCGGTGCCAGGCTGGCGTCCCCGAGCAGCCTACGAGGGCGACAACGCGATCACCTCGTACATCGTGGTCGCCTCAATCATGACAGGTGTCGTCGGGATACCCCTCTACATCTTTGTCGTCGATCTCGCCGGCCAACTCACTGGTGGCGTCTTCATTGCCGCCATTGGTCTTCTCCTCATTGCAACCGGCATCCTTCAACTCGCATCTGAATCCGTCTCGATGGGTGGACACACGGCCCCAACACTCACCGACTCGCTTCTCGTCGGCGCCGTGCAAGGTATCGCCATTCTCCCTGGTATTTCGCGGTCAGGGATGACCACCAGTGCCTTTCTGTTCCGCAGCTACGAGCCACCGGCTGCCTTCAGACTCTCGTTTCTGCTCTCGATCCCGGCGAGTCTCGGTGCTGCCGCCCTTACACTGCTTAGCGCTGGTGGCCTCCCCGGGATTAGCCCCACAGCTGCGGCCGTCGCTCTCGCTGTGAGCGCCGTCGTGGGATACCTCACGATCGACGCGCTCATGCGGGTCGTTGAGCGAGTTCCATTTTGGGCCGTCTGTTTCGGGCTTGGAGGGTTCGCAATCGTCGGTGGGGGCATTGTGTCGGTTGTTGTATGAAATACGCCGCCTCTTCTGGCTTCCAGACTGCTGGCTGGACGGTCATCCTTTTCATTGCCAGTTTAAGCAACATCCGCAGTCGGAGCAGCGATAACGATTTTCTCGATTACGTACGTGTTGCCGGCTGTGCGGTATTATCGGACGCTCCCGTTAGCGGGCGGTGGGTGGGCGATCCTTCCGGATCTCTACTGGGTGAGTCCGGTGTTCCAACAGCAACTCTGGACATTCCATCACACCTCTCTTGATAGATCTCTTTTGGTTCCATCGGATATTGGACCGACTCGATTCGAGCGATTCGAAGCTGATCGCCACAGCGCTTCTTGACGTATTGATACTCATCTCTGTAACTGCGGAACACCGCGATCACCGCTTCGACTCAAACGGATAGTTCCTTCTCAAACGACAAATAATCCAATTGAACTGCCCAACTCTCCTTCACTCATCCTGACGGTGTTCGTTCCGCGTACGAGAGGTAGTTGACCAGTGTTCTACTCCCAGTTACGATCATCCCCTCCGGACAGCTAGTGCAGTCACGAGGAGGGCAAGCACCGCGACGGGCACACCGAATCCCGGAATGTCATCGTCCGTCTCAGCGTCTGTCGACGTCGCGTCGTTATCTTTGTCACCGAACAGTGTGATTTCGCCCACCTCGGTCCCCTCAAGCGATACTGCTCCACTTTCGGCTGGCTCGAACTCGATCTGGACGGTTGTATTTTCATCCGGATCGAGTGTCACTTTCCGTTCCGTGACGGCTTCGCCATTCATGCTAACGGTGATATTTCGGGTCGCCGGCCGGTCACCGGGGTTGACAACCGTCGTACGTAGCGTTGTCTCATACCCCACGCGAACCTGTTCGGCTGGCAGCACACCATCGAGAATTTTGACGCGTCCGGGTTCCATTGCGACAACCGCTACGGGCATCGCGTGTGGCAGGGTCGCTCTATGCGTCTCTCCGTCCACGTTGTGCGTGACGTTCGCCATCGTCCACTCGTCGTCGGCATACCATAGCACGGCGACATTCTCTGGACTGAGTCCATCCGGGAGTTCTTCCTCGTCGACAGTGAAGTGGAGCGTCGCCGCACTTGTGCTGGCTGCACCTAGCGACGAATTGAACTCCATGTATCCGAGGGCGATCCCGTGAGAAACGGGGTCGGGGCCGTCTGGCTCGGCCGTTGGTCGTCCAATCGTCGTTTCGTACATCTCCGGGTCACCCGCTGGATCTATCCCGACCGAGGACACCGACACCGCGGGCTGCGAGTCCGAGGGACCGACAAGATCAACGGTCATCTCGTAGCGCTCGTCGGGTGCGTCGTCGACACTGACAGTGACAGCTTCCTCTGACTCTGACCGGACCACGGTTGGCTCCGCATTGCTCGCCGTAGTCGACCCTGCTGAACCCGACGACCCTCCTCTGCTCCCGCCTCCGCCGCCACCGCCGCCACCTGATCCGTCGTTATCTTGCTCTTCGACAACCGTGACGTTACCGACTGCTGTATCGTCGATTGTGACCCTGTACTCGCCGGTGGCGTTGTACGGGTGACTGATTGTGAGTGTGGTTCCGTTGTCGGGCACGTCGGTCGTACGTTGGACAGTAGTACCGTCACCCATCGTAATATTGACTTCTTGTTGCCCCGTAGCCTCGCCGTCGTTCTGCAGCTCAATACTGAGTTCAACCGACTCGTTGACCTCCACTGATTCGGGAGTAAGCGTTGTTTTCCCGAGTGCGATATCGGCCGGTTCAAGCACGGCTAGGGTGTCGACAGCGTCATCGTTAACGGTGAGATTGTATTTGCCAGTCGTCTCGAACGTCCGATTGAACCGGACGCTCTCATTTGCACCGGGACCGACCGCCCGGGTGTCGGTTTCGAGCGTGGTGTTGCTGTCTCGAAGTTGTGTCGTGAACTCACCCTCAACGTCGCCGTCATTTTCAAGTTCGACGGTCACCATGACAGACTCACCAGCGGTAATCGTCTCGGCGGAAAGGGCGGTGTCACTGATCGAGACGTTTGCGGCTTTGAGTACACTAAGCGTGCCGGCCGATTCGTTGTTCACAGCGATTGTGTACTCGGCTGCCTCACTGAATGCCCGTGAGAATACAACTGTCTCGTCGTCGCCAGGACCGATATCGAACTTTTGAGTCTCAACTGCCTCGTCATTGACGACCAAGGTTGCAGTGTGTGTTCCTGGCTCGGTCCCGACGTTCACGACGGTTGCGGTCACCTTAGTTGAGTTGCCCTCAAATACTCTTTCTGGCTCAATATCTGGATTTGTCGTTCGGAACGTCGCCGGCCGGATCACAGTAAGCGTTCCGGCACTCGTCCCATTGACTGTGATTTCATACTCGCCGGCGGCTGTCGTTGTGTAGGTGAGTCGTCCCTGTTCATTTTCTCCAGGGCCGACAGTCACCTCTTCGGTAGTCTTGACGTCCTTATCGGCGGCTACCGAAACTGATAGCGTGCCCTCACGGTCGCCCGTGTTCTTGATGGTGGCGCTCACCGTAACCCCTTCACCCTCATCCACAACGTCTTCCTCAAGTTCCGCGTCCGTGACTGTTAGATTTGCCGGTGATTCGACTGTCAGTGTCCCAGCAGTCGTCTGATTGACCTGTACGTCATACTCGCCAGACTGCTTAAAGGTCCCGCGCAGTTCGACTGTTTGTGATTCATCGCCTGCAAGCGTCACCGAACGCGTATCGACCGTCTCGGGGATTCCATCTTGACCGGTCGCGCGGAATTTGGCAGTAAATGTTCCTTCAGCGCCGCCGACATTTGTTACCTCAGCGGACACGGCGGCGGTGTCGCCCGCTAAGATGGTGTTATCACCAAGCGATGCATTTGACAGCTCAAACGTTGCGGGTTCGGCAACTGTGAGGATACCTGCCGATTCGTCGTTGACGGTAATGCCGTACGTTCCCGCCTCCCCAAAGTTCGGGGTAAAATCGATAGTCGTCTGTTCGCCGGCATCAACGGTGCGCGTCTTGGAGTTACTCGTTATTCCGTCAACTTCGAGATCGACAGTGATCTCGCCTGCAGTCCCACCCTCGTTTTCGACAGTTGCTGTGACCGTTACCGACTCATCTGGATCAATGGTCGTCTCTGACAGCGTTGCAGATCTGATAGAGATGTTTGCCGGCGCTGGTTCAACGACGGTGAGATCTCGCGTTGGCCCATCACCGACACTGATCGTGTAGTCACCGGCCGTTTCGAGTGAAGGGATAAAGCTGACTGTCTCTGTACTGCCAGCGTCGACGTCAACGGAATTGGACTCCTCGACAGTTCCATCAACGGCAAGATCAGCAGTATATGTGCCCTCTGCATCACCGGTGTTTGTAATGTCTGCTGTCACAGTGACCGTGTCTCCCACAGAAATCACGCTATCAGACAGCGTCAGGCCTGTCACTTCGAACTCTGCTGATGCAGGTTCTGTGACGGTGAGTGCGCCTGCAAACTCTCCGTTGACGCTGAGATTGTACGTTCCCGTCGTCTCGAACGACTGAGTAAAGTCGACATCCCTCATCTCTTCGGCTCCAATCTCAACGTCTTTGGTGTCGATGACACCATCCGCATCGCTTTCAAGTTCAGCCCTGTATGTTCCCGCCTCATTGCCGACGTTCTCGACAGTCGTTGTGACCGTGGCGGCCTCGCCCTCGACGATCTCCGTTTGCTCAAGTGAGGCGTCCGTCAGTTGAAACTCAGCGTTAGTCGCGGCAGCGGAGAGTCCTATGCCGACACCTCCTGTGAGGGTCACCGCTGAAATACTCATTATAGCACAGACCAAGATGGCAGCGCCTTTGCGGCCGGACATAGGTTTCCTACCCAATCAAGAGGGATTGTAATAGCCGCCCAATCTGAATTAAGATATCCTTACAGCGAATACGTCGGTTCAAGCTCTTGACGCCGAAACAACGCCACCGGTGCCTCTTCGCAACTCCAAGTCTTTGGTTAAGATGGACGGAGAGAAGCGTACCAGATAGTTGTCACAGTCAGCAATCTATTTTCATGACTTGTTCCACGAATTCCGATCATAGTAACAATTAGGAAACTGTAACTCCTAACCTCTAGGCTCTGTCGAAATTCTTTGAGAGCGAGAGGTTCTGCTGTGTTGAATAGCGATTTAATCGACTAGTATCACGGGGTAGAACGACGAAGCCGGGGAAATCGAATCTGTCCATGGAAGTCGATCTCCTCGACTTCGCTGAACAGTGTCGTCGCCTAGTCAAACAAGCGTTGGGAAAGCACGCGGGCGAACCCGCCAGCGGCGGGTTTGCCCGCTGGAAACACGTTGTGCTACACTGTTTTCGGCTCGAAGACGGCCACAGCTATCGTGAAACGCCGAATCGGCTGAAGTACATGGCTGAGATTCGTAACGTCCTCGGCTTAGATCGAGACGATCTCCCAGACTACAGCACGATCTACAAATCGTTTGATCGGCTGAAAATGTGGGTATGGCGGGCGCTGCTGCGCGTTTCCGCGCAGCAGCACCCACAGTCCGGCCACGCTGCGCTCGATAGCACGTTCTTCGACCGGCGACGTGCGTCCTCGTACTTTCGCCAGCGGGCAGGACGGACGATACAGACGCTGAAAGTGACGACATTGACTGATGTGGAATCGCTGGCTGTGCTTGACGTTCACATCACAGCGCGGTGGAAGCACGATACGAAGACCGGACCGCAGGTCGTCGGCGTTTCGCCGGACGACCTGCAGTCCGTCGCCGCCGACAACGGCTTCCAAGACTGGCATACCGAGTACGAAATTGCCGCACACGACATCGATTACCTCGTTCATTATCGCGGTTTGTCAGCCAAAGCAGCCGTGAACAACGCGCTCAGCCGAGCAAACGGCTACTCTCAGCGGTGGATGGCCGAAACATCGTACTCGACAACGAAGCGCTCGCTCGGCGACGCCGTGCGAGCGCTCGGCTGGTACCGGCAGTTCCGTGAAATCGTCTTGCTGTTCGCCATCACAAACATAGAACCGCTGTGTGAACCGCTGTAACCGTGACTCAGCATCTATTCAACACAGCAGTGTAGAGGACTACTTGCATCAGATGGCAGTCACTTGTCTTGAGGTTACGGACGAACAACGCGACCTCCTCGAAGAGCCGATCTCCGAGTGAAATCGTGGGTGCTAGCTCGTCACCGACATGGCGTGGGTGACGTGTAACGTAAAAATCGACATACGGCCCCTCGCTTACGGCGACGTTCGCAAACATATTGACTCCGGGAGTCAGCACCCTGATCTCGCCACCTAGCAAGCAGTTCAAGCCATCACCGGCTGTCTCAAACCCTGCTCGATAGGCAAGAAAGTCAGCAACCGACGATCAGCGCTCCGACGGTAAAGTGCGATAGACGGACGATGACCATGTTTGACGACGAGACGCTGTCGCTCTCCACAACGGAGAGCCGCGTTCGATGTCCGATTGCTTTTCCCGACGCCGACGATGGCTACCAACGACAGTACATCGATTCCGACGGGTGGGGCCTCACGGAAAATACGCTCACCGCCCGTGACGGCGACTGCGTTGTACACATCGGCTTCCGCCGATCGAAAGATGACAATCAGCTCGCCCTGAAGTCTGGAACTGTGACGCCGAGTGCAGAGTCACCGCCCACCCAAAGGTTTTCGAGGCAGAACTGGCGGGCCAACTCCCACCCTCAAACCGCCGAGGCGCTTACCGTGGGGGAGTTGATTCGAGGGGCATTGACATGTATCCAGCAATCTGTTTTCGGTCTGCTTGAATCGCTGATCCAAGTGTAGCAACAGCCGATAGTACTGGATAGCGCGGGGTCCCTTCTATCCCATGAAGGTACTCATAAAAATCAACATCATCGCTCGCGTCAGTTGGTGTTGGGGTTATTCCCGTCGGTGTGGTTTGTAATGTCTCTTGTCGCCGCTGTGCAATGTCATCGGCCTCGGCTTTGAGGTCGTTTAGTGTACACCACACGTCAAACGCTGCTTCCGACCGATTTCTCTCAACGGTGTCAAGATGCGCACGGAGATTATACCGTTGTCGTTCGATGGCGTCGAGATCTACTCGTGCGTCGGTGAGTGCGTCGATCTCGGTGGTGATCGCCTTTGCAAGCGTTGTTCGGCTCTCGATCGCCTGCTGGCTGCGCTCAATCAGTGCACGCTGCGTGGCTGGCACAAGGATCTTATTTGTGGCCAGTGCCGTAACAATATCTTCACCAAGCTCAGAAGCGAGACTTTCAGCTAGCGTTTCATCATACTCTGTGTGATGCGGGACTGACCGGACGGTCTCTTCGTACGCTGATAGAACGTGTTTGAATGTGGCATCTCCCGGAGCCGTATTTGTACATGATATATGCGAGGTCCCACTGGTGTCAACAGACGCTGGGGTTGGTGAATCAGTCTTAACCGGCTCAACTGACCGCACACGACGTAAAAACGTCTGGAAAGCGTCTCGCTCAGAAATCACACGCTTTTGTTCTTCTCGACATGTTTCAATGCCGTCCTGTACGTACCCAACCGCGAGCAGCATCGTGAGTCCAACAGAGAGTATCCAGACGAGCTCGAATGAAGCGACGATCGTCTCTGTAGCGTCACAGAGCAACCCACCGCACGTGTTAGCTACCTCTGTGCCTGTGAGACGGGATATCATTTGTACATTCTGTTCGCTCAGTTTATACTAACGCTGACAACCGATATATACTTTTTCGACATGGCCACACCGCTGTGGCTCTTATATCTAGTTGCTACCGATTTTCTGGGACTGTGCCGATCCTAGCTGACTGGCGATTCAATATCAGTTGGCCGCGCTGCCTGATAAAACTGGACGTACCGCACGAGTCCTCGCCAGCAGACTACAGCCACGGCCGCCCCGGTCGCATTAACGCCTATATCCCCAACCGCAAATGTCCGCGAAGGGAGCCGTGACTGTAACAACTCAATCGCCATCCCATAGCTAACCGCACATACAAACACGAGAAGGAACACCTGCCACTCCGACAGGCGTGAGTCATGGAGCGCATACGCAAACATAACTGCCAGACAAGCGTAGGCAAAAAATGCAGCCAGTCGGAGTACGGGATTAGTCCAAGTGGTCCCGTCTCGAACGTTTGGGTCCCCGGCCCTGCTTGGATTGAATAATACAGAATGGTTCCCGCAACTGCGATCACGGCACTCCACCGGATGCTATTGGGAATCAATGGAAGCCGGAGTCGGCGCATCTGTAGAGCGGTCTTGGCTGTACGCGTATGTATTTAGGGGTTTATTGCTATCACTAGGATACAAGCCGCAAGTCTGTGACTTCATATTGTATAACTGATAGCTTCGATAAATACTCGCCGCAGGCTGTGTTTAGACGCTAA
>NZ_NHPG01000119.1:0-58770 GCF_002252965.1 Halorubrum sp. Ea1 | reverse complement strand
CCTCACGCCTCCCCAGCCTCGCGGCTCCCTTCGGTCGCCGCGTCCCTCGCGCGTGCTCCTCGCGCCCGCTGGGCGCTCGGAGGCACGCGCCGACCGCAACGTTCGTTTATAAATGAGCGACCGTCTCTGACCCGGCTCCCCCTACGCGGTCGGCAGCTGGATCTCCTCGCCGTCGGCGTAAACGGTGGGGTTCCGGAGGATCCCGTCGAGGTGGATCGGGGCGTCCGTCTCCCCGCCGATCCCCGCGTCGTCGCCGATCGCGATGTGGACCGTGCCGCCCGCCTTCTCGTCGAGCAGGACGGAGCCGACCAGTTCGTCGACGCCGACGTTGGTTCCGATCCCGAGCTCGGCGAGGTTGTACGCGGCGTCGCCGACCGACTCCGCGGCCGCCTCGACGTCGGCGCGGATCGCGTCGTCGTCGATGCTCGTGACGAGACCGTCGTCGACCTCGAAGGCGAGCGTCTGGTCCTCGTCGAGCAGGCCGTGGGGCATCATCGTCCCGTCGACGACGAACGTCCCGGTCGCGGTCTCGGGCGCGACGAACACCTCGCCGGCCGGCAGGTTCGAGAAGTCGCCCGGGTCGCGGACCATCCCGGTGTCGGAGAGCCACTCGCGCTCGCCGATCCCGAACGTGATATCGGTGCCCTCGGGCGAGGTCACGCGCACTTCGTCGGCGCCGGCGACCTGCGCGAGGACGTCGTCGCACGCGGCCTCGATGGCGGCGTAGTCGGCGTCGAGCCCGGTCGCGAACACGTCTTCGGTGATACCCGGAAGCGTCGCGCCGCGGGCGCCGGCGTCGCAGGCGGCCCCCCGAGCGCGGGTGTGGCTGAGGCTCTTCGTCGTCGGCGCGAGGAAGACGTCGCTCTCGGCCATCGCGGCCGCCACGGGCGCGGGCGGCTCGGTCCCGTGCTGCTCGGCCGGCGGGTACCGGAGGACCGTCGCGTCGTCGGTGACGGCGGTCGCGGCCGCGTACAGGGCCGCGCCGATCGGTTCGCGTTCGTCGTCGGTGACGACGACGACCGACTCGTCTTGCGCGACGTTCAGACACTGGTTCACGGCGGTCTCCGCCGCCTCGGAGAGGGTCGGTGACATACGCGATGATCGGTTCTCACGGGCGTTAGGCCTTCGGGTCCGCTTTATTTACTCTCTTACGAAACTCAGTTACATTGTCGGGTCGTCCGAATTTACCGACCCGTTACTCACGCCGTAGTTAATTTCTTGCCAGAATACTCGAAAAGATTATGCCATTACGGAATGGAGTGAACGCCATGATACGCGTGGGCGTCAACGGCTACGGCACGATCGGCAAGCGGGTCGCGGACGCGGTCGCGGCCCAGCCCGACATGGACCTCGTCGGCGTGACGAAGACGACCCCGAACTACGGCGCCGAGGCCGCGATCCGACGCGGCTACGACCTCTACGCGGCGATCGAAGACCGGGTCGGCGAGTTCGAGGACGCGGGCGTCGGCGTGACCGGGACGCTCGCCGACCTGCTCGACGCCGTCGACGTCGTCGTCGACTGCTGTCCCTCCGGGATCGGCGAGCGCAACCGACCGACGTACGAGGCCCACGACGTGCCAGCGGTCTACCAGGGCGGCGAGGACGCCGCGATCGCCGACGCCTCGTTCAACGCCCGCGGGAGCCACGAGGGCGTCTGGGACGCCGACTCGCTCCGCGTCGTCTCCTGTAACACCACCGGGCTCTCCCGACTCCTCGCGCCGCTCGACGAGACGTACGGCGTCGAGAAGGCGCGCGTGACGCTCGTCCGCCGCGGCGGCGACCCGAGCGAGACCGACCGCGGGCCGATCAACGACGTCGTGCCCGATCCGAAGACCGTCCCCTCCCACCACGGTCCCGACGTGAACACGATCCTCCCGGGCGTGGACGTCGACACGGCCGCGCTGAAAGCGTCGGTCACGGCGATGCACACACACAGCGTCAACGTGACCCTCGAGGCGGAGCCGACCGCCGCCGCGGTCGCGGCCCTCCTCGGCGGCGAGGGCCGCCTGTTCCTGATCCCCGAGCGCGCCGGGATCGACGGCGCCGGCGCGCTGAAGGACTACGCCGCCGACGTCGGGCGACCGCGCGGCGACCTCTGGGAGAACTGCGTCTGGGAGGAGTCGATAAGCGTCGAGGGCCGAGACCTCTACCTGTTCCAGAACGTCCACCAGGAGGCCGACGTCGTGCCGGAGAACGTCGACGCGATCCGGGCGCTGGCGACGGACACGCCCCGCGCGGAGTCGATCGCCCGGACGGACGAATCGCTCGGGATCGGCCTCGAAAGCCTGCTCTCCGACGGCGGTACCGGGCGAAGCCCGCTCACGGCCGACGACTGACTCGCTCCGCGCCGGCGACGGCAACTCTCACTCCGACGACGACTCTCACTCCGACGACGGCCGCGTCACGAGAAACGTTCTCCCGCCGCGGCGCTCCAGTGCCACCTCGCTCCCGCGCACGCGGTTCGTACGGACGCGGTCGGCGATCCGGTCCGTTCGACAGTCGGTGACGTCCACGCGCGTCGGCGTCGCGTATCGGGGCCGATCGTGTGTACTCGCGCTCATACCTCAGCGTTCGGGGGGATCGCCCGTATAAGCGAGCCATGCCCGGAGTGAAAGTGAAAGTAAACTCATCGGCGGCGAACGCCGCCGATCCCGGCGGCGCGGACTTACCGACGGAGCCCCGCCTCTTCGTCCCCCTCGACGAACCGGACGGTGAAGTAGTCGTACCCGCCGTAGGCGGCGTCGAGCGCGCCGAGCCACCAGTTCCAGCGCTCGACGACCGAGGAGCCGTCGGGCGCGTCGTCGAGGTGATCGACCACGCCGTCGACGGTGAGCGCGTGCCCGCGGTCCTCGGAGGGTCGACCGGAGTCGGCGAGGTCGCAGGCCGCCCGGGCGACCGCCCGCCGCTCGGCCTCGGTGCCGCCGAACGCTTCCTCCAGCGCGCTCTCTAGACGCGTTCTGTCCATACCCGGTACTAGGAGAGCCGGGTATATGAGTCGCGTGGTAGGGGGTGACACGTCCGGTGTCGACGAGGGCATGCCCGAGGCCGCCTTCAGGGGTTACAGCCGCGCCGCGAGCGCGAGGAAGAGGAGACTGAACGGCGCCGTCAGGAGCGTCAACAGCGCGCCGGCGGCGCCCTCGCCCGTCGCGACGGCCATCGTGACGCCCACGACGAGCGAGGCGGAGCCCAGGATCGCGAGGATGACGCGTTCCGGGACGCTGGCCCGATCGGGACCGTCGCTCCGTGCGAGCGCCTCCTCGATGCCCCGCTCGATGTCGTCCGCGAGCTCGGTCGGGACGAACAGCCACGGGGTCGACCGGTACCACGCGTTCCCGCGGTAGGCGAGCAGGAAGACGGTCGCCCACGGGAGGTCGATCCGCCGCGTTCGGACCACGGCACCGAGGTCGTCCGAGCGCGTTCGGTCGTGGCTCCTGTCCGTCCGCTCGATCGTCCCGGCGGTCGGGTCGAGCCGCAGATCCGTCCCGCGCGAGCCCGCGATCATCGGAAGGAACACGAAGAGCGAAACGAGCATCGGGGCGAACCCCGAGAACAGCGACGGCGAGGCCGAGAACGGACCGGGGCCGATAGCCGCCACCGCCACCGCGAGCACGGCTCCGGCCCCGGCGACCGTCCAACCGGCGCGGAAGCGAGCGGGGTCGAACGAGTAGTCGCCGAACTGCGAGAGGAGCTCTCGGCGCCGCTCCGGCGAGGTCCGGTCGTACGCGACGACCCAGTAGAGCAGCGACATCGGGCCGCCGACGAAGAGGACGACGGCCATCGCCCACGTCGACGGCGGCGGTCCCTCCCCGCCGAGCAGGGAGGCGGCGACGCCGACGCCGACGAACAGCAGCGCGGCGAGGACGAGCCCGCCCGCGGTCACGGTCGCGCCGAGCGCCAGCGAACGCAGGCGCTCGAAGCGGACCGGGCCCCATTCGACGGCGCGATGCGATTCGGCGGCGGAGTCGGTCGCGTCGCTCTCGGCGGCGGAGTCGGGGGTGTCACTCTCGGCGACGGAGCCGGCGGTGTCACTCTCGGCGGCGGAGCCGGCGGCTGCCGAGACCGTCTCCTCGGCCGAGGAGGGCGAATCGGAAGGCACGCCGTGTGTATAGCGCGCTTGATGTGTTAAATCCCGACGCCCGGGCCGTCCCGGCGAATACTTATTCCGCGGACGGCTACCCGAGGGCATGACAGACTGGCACGCCGTCGGCTACGGGTTCGTCGTGATGCTGATCGCCGGGCTGCTCGCGACGTTCGCCCCAGTAGTCGGCCACGTCGGTGCCGGACTGATCGGCGGGTTCGTCGCCGGCTACGTCGCCGGCGGGGGGCTCCTCTCCGGGACGTGGCACGGCCTGCTGGCCGGCTCCGTGAGCGGGGTCGTCGTCACCCTCCTGCTGGCCGCGTTCGGCGGGCTCGTGGGGCTCGCCGGCGGGCCGGTCGGGAGCCTCCTCGGTGGCGCGGGGGTCCTCGTCGTCGGCCTGTTCCTGACGTTCCTGTTCGCGATCGACTCGGCGCTTGCGGGGGCGATCGGCGGCGTGCTCGGCGACTGACCGGATAAATAGAAGCGGAGCGAACGGCGACGCGGTCGCCGGCGTTCAGGCGGACTGCGCCGCGTCGAGCACGGCCTCGTAGTCGGGCTCGTTCGTCGGGTCCTCGGCGACCCAGTCGTAGACGACCTCGCCCGCCTCGTCGAGCACGAAGACGGCGCGATTGGCGATGCCGTGGAGCCCCAGTTCGGCGATGTCCATCTCCAGGTCGTACGCCCGGATCGCGTCGCCGCCCATGTCGCTCACGAGGTCGAACTCGATGCCGTGTTCCTCGCGGAACGCGCCCTGCGAGAACGGGGAGTCCGCGCTGATCCCGAAGATCGTCGCGCCGGCCTCGTCGAAGGCGTCGGCGTGCTCCTGAAACGCGACCATCTCGTTCGTACAGGGCGGCGTGAACGCCCCGGGGAAGAACGCGAGCACGACCGCGCCGTCGCCGAGGTGGTCGTGAAGCTCGAACGGTTCGTGGTCGCTCGTACCGATCTTCGCTGAGATGTCGGGTGCGGTGTCACCAGTAGAAACCATCGGCACGCAATACGTGCGATTCGGTCAAAAGGCTTGCCGCACCCCCGTTCGGATCCGGTACCGCTCGCGCCGCGTCACGCGAGTCCGGAACGGGCATCCGATCCCCCGCTACTTCCGGTCCAGGTACTCCTGTTGAACGGCGACGATCTCGGCCGAGTCCTCGCAGTCGGCGTACCGCCGAAGCGGCTCCTCGTTGAGGTCGAGGAACGTCTCTCCCCACGTGAACTTCGCCATGACTCGCTCCGCGTGGTCGGGCTCACCGAGGATCGCGAGCGCGGCCGCGAACGCCTCCACCGTCGTGAGCCGCATCGGTCGGCCGAAGTTCACGGGGTTGCCGGCGACGAGGTACGGGAGCGCGCGGTGCTCGCCGGGGAGGCTGAACATCTTCTCGCCGGCCGACTCCCACGAGCAGTCCAGCGCGACGAGCGCGTTCTCGCGGGCGAGTTCGGCGTCGGCGGGTGAGAGGGCGCGCTCGGCGTGCGGGTTGAGCACGACCCCGTAGGGAGTCGCGCGGTCCGAGCGGTGCAGCTCGGCGAGGTCGAACCGCGCGAGCTTCCGGGCCGTGCACTTGTCGGGGTCGTCGTCGCCCTCGTACCGGACGTGCAGGTCCACACCCGGCGTTCGCGGGAGCCGCGTATAAGCCGTGCGGACGGGACGAGGCGAAAAAATGTCGCGGCGGTCGTTCCCGCCCGATCACGGGGCGCGAGTCCGCGTCACGAACGGGCCGCGGTTGTCGCTTTCCGGCGGGACGCGCGTTTGCGTCCCGATCGGCTCCGATTCGCCTTCGGTTGTGGGTTCACTCATCGCGGTCAGTGCTCGTGGCCGACCACGTAAATGCGTTCGGCTGAAAAAATCATTATTTCGCATATTTCCTAATATGTGTTTGCTTACTATCTCTAACTTTGCTTATACGTTTTCTAAACACGCTTTCAACTGGACGTTAGGCTGGTTTGTAAAGGCATGACGGGAGACGGATTCGCCGTCGCGGTCTCCACGCTCCGCGGGGTGTCCCGAATACCGTCAAACCGGCCCGGTACCGGCGGGGTTTTTCCTCGTCGCCCCGCAGGAGTCCGTATGGAGCTGTTCGCCGTCCCGGACCTCCCGGAGATCCGGGAGGGAGACGACCTCGCGGCCATGATCGACGAGCGCGTCGACCTCCGCGAGGACGACGTCGTCGTCGTCGCCAGCACCGTCGTCTCCAAGGCCGAGGGACGGACGTTCGACCTCTCCGACTTTCCGGCCGGGCCGCGCGCGAACGAGGTCGCCGACCGGCTCGCGGAGCTCTCGGGCGAGGAGAAGGACCCGCGCTTCGCGCAGGCCGTCATCGAGGAGTCGACGGAGCTCATCATGGAGGCGCCGTTCCTCCTGACGGCGACGCGCTTCGGCCACATCGGCGTCAACGCCGGGATCGACCGGTCGAACGTCCCCGACGGCGACCTGCTGCTGCTCCCGGAGCGCCCCTCCGAGAGCGCGGAGCGGATCCGCGAGGGGCTCGCGGCCGACCGGGTGGTCGTCAGCGACACCTGCGGGCGACCGTTCCGCCACGGCCAGCGCGGGGTCGCGATCGGCTGGGCCGGCCTGCCGGCGAGCCGCGACTGGCGCGGCGAGCGGGACCGCGACGGCCGGGAGATGGGCGTCACCGTCCAGAACGTCATCGACGAGCTCGCCGCGGCGGCGAACCTCGTCGCCGGCGAGGGCGACGGCGGGACGCCGGTCGTCGTCGTCCGGGACTGGACGTTCGGCGACCACGAAGGCTCTGAAAACCACTTCCGCGAGGTCGCGGGCGACTTCGTCCGGCAGGCGCTGCGCGACTGGAGCTACGAGGACAGCTGAACCGGAGCTACGAGGACAACTGACATGCTCGGTATCGAACTCACCCCCGAACACGACCTGCACCGCCTCGTCGACCTCGGCGTCCGCGCCGAGGAGGCCGGCTACGACGCCGTCTACTCGACGTGTCACTACAACAACCGCGACCCGTGGGCGTTCCTCTCGCAGCTCGCGACCGCCACGGAGTCGGTCCGGATCGGCCCGGGCGTCGCGAACCCCTACGAGACCCACCCCGTGACGCTCGCCTCCCGGGTCGCCACCGTCGACGAGCTCTCCGAAGGACGCGCCGTCTTCGGGCTCGGCCCCGGCGACCCCTCCACGCTGGCGAACCTCGGGCTCGCCGACGAGCGCGGGCTCCGCTCCGTGCTGGAGGCGTTCAAGACCGCGCAGAAGCTGTGGGCAGGCGAGCGCGTCGACCACGACGGCACCTTCGACGCCAGCGAGGCGGGGCTCAACTACGAGCCGCCGCAGGGCGCGGACATCCCGATCCACGTCGGCGGCGAGGGCCCGCACATGTGCCGGATGGCGGCGAAGCACGCGGACGGCCTGCTGTACAACGGCTCGCACCCGAAGGACCTCGAGTGGGCCCGCGAGCAGGTCGACGACGGGCTCGCCGACCGGCCGGATCACCGCGGCGGCTTCGACCTGATCGCGTACGCCGCGGTCTCGATCGACGAGGACGAGGACGCGGCCCGCGAGGCCGCCCGACCCCCGGTCGCCTTTATAACTGCGGGCGCGGCGCCGCCGGTGTTGAAGCGTCACGGGATCGACCCGGACGCGGCGTCCGAAATCGGCGAGCGCGTCTCCGCGGGCGAGTTCTCGGCGGCGTTCGACCTGGTGACGCCGGCGATGGTCGACGCGTTCTGCATGGCCGGCTCGCCGGCGACCGTCCGCGAGCGCGCGGCGGCCGTGGCCGACCACGCCGACGGGCTCGTCGTCGGCTCGCCGCTCGGCCCGGACCTGGAGTCGGCGGTCGACCTCGCGGCCGAGACCGTCGACGGCCTCTTTTAACTCCACCCCCGCGCTCCCGCGGTCCGAGAATCGAGAATCGCTCCTGAGAACTCGGGGCAGAGGTTCTTAAGCCGCTTCGGCCCAGTTCGGATCATGTCGAGCGACCGAGAGCGACGCCGGGGAGTTCGCGAGCGGTACGAGGCCCTCCTCTGGGCCACGATGGACCGCCTCGGCGTCTCCGAGTCGATAGAGCGCAAAATCCTGACGGCCGTCGGCATCCAGTTCCTCGTCACCGTCGGCATCTTCCTCACCCCGTTCGTCCTCTCCGGGGCCCTCGCGTCCGCGGTCTCCGGCACGCTGTTCCTCGGGGCGATCGCGGCGATCTACAACACGCTGCTCATCGTGCGCCGGGACTTCGTCGCGCCGCTCCGACGCCTCGAAGCCGGAGCCGACTCGATCGCGGCGGGCGACGTCCGTCGTGACGGGTCCGGCGATCAGGCGGACGAGCCGGTGGGCCGCGATCGTTCTGACGAGCGGGTTGTCCGCGATCGTTCTCACGGACCCGTGGGCCGCGACCAGCCCGACGAGATCGGCGGCCTCGTCCGCTCGTTCGTCGAGGTCGAACGCTACTTGGGGACCGTCTCGGCGCAGGCCGAGGCGCTCGCCGCGCAGGAGTTCGACGACCCGGTCCTCGACGAGGAGGTCCCGGGGGAGTTCGGCGACGCCTTAGACGAGATGGCCGCGAACATGGCGGCGTACACGACAGAACTGGAGTCGGTCGTCGGCGCGTTCGGAGACGCCGCCGAGCGCGCGCAGGCGGGCGACCTCACCGCGACGATCGACGCCGAGTCGCTCGGCACCGACGACGACCGGTACGCCGAGCTCGTCGGGAACTACAACCGACTCGTCGCGACGGTCGGCGAGACGATCGGCGAGGTCCGGTCGTTCACCGAGGGCGTCGCGGCGTCGAGCGACGACGTGCGGGCGAGCATGGACGAGGTCGACGACGCGTCCGAGGAGGTCGCGCGGTCGGTACGGGAGATATCCGACGGCGCGAGCGAGCAGACGGACGACCTGGACGCCGTCTCGGCGGAGATGAACACGCTGTCGGCGACCGTCGAGGAGATCGCCGCCTCCGCCGACGACGCGGCGACGACGGCCCGGAGCGCCGCGGACCGCGGTCGAGCCGGCCGGGAGGAGGCCGCCGAGGCGATCGCCGAACTGGAGGCCCTCGAAGCGCGGATCGGGGAGACGGCGACCGCCGTCGAAAGCCTCGTCGACCGGATCGACGAGATCGACGAGATCGCGGCCGTGATCGACGGGATCGCGGAGGAGACGAACCTGCTCGCGCTGAACGCCTCGATCGAGGCCGCTCGGGCCGACGGCTCCGGCGACGGGTTCGCGGTCGTCGCCGACGAAGTGAAGGCGCTCGCGGAGGAGACCCGGGCCGAGGCGGCGGCGATCTCGGACCGGATCGACGGCATACAGTCGGTGTCGACCGACACGGCGGCCGACGTCGACGCGATGGAGTCGCAGGTGTCCGAGAGCGTCGGCGCGGTCGAGTCGACCCTCCGAGAGTTCGAGGAGGTCGTCGAGGACGTGACCGTGGTCGACGAGACGGTTCAGGAGATCAGCGAGGCGACCGACGACCAGGCCCGGACGACCCAGGAGGTCGTCGACATGGTCGAGGACGTGGCGGCGGTGAGCGGCCAGACCGCGAGCGAGGCCGAGACCGTCGCCGCGGCGGCGGCGCAACAGACCGCGAGCGTCTCCGAGGCGACCGACAGCGCGCACGCGCTCTCCGACCGGTCCGACGAACTCCTCGCGAGGCTCGACGAGTTCGAGGTGCCGGCGGAACCGGTCGCGGGGACGCCGCGGCCGACGGGGTCGGAGTCGGGGACGTCGGCCCGGACGCGGCCGGCCTCGACCGACGACTGAGCCCGGTCGCGACCGCGGTCGACGCCGTCGCAGAGGATCCGGTCGCGACCGCGGTCCACGTCGCCGCGGCGAGTGAGGTCGACGCCCGCTTACTGCTCGGAGCGACCGCGACCGCCGAGCGAGGGGATCTTCACGCCGATCTCCTGTAACAGGGCGCCGACCGCGGCGTAGCCGAGCGCGGCCACGGAGGCGACGATCAGGACCTGCCCGACGAGGACGAGCAGCGCCGAGAGCGGGTCTCCGGCGCCGAGGATGAGGTCGTTCAGGAAGATGTCGAGGAAGCGGCCGATGTCGCCGACGACCCGCGCGACGAAGTCGATGAGCGCGAACATGGACGGGCGTTGATCCGCGGGGTACTTGGGTGTTGAGTTCTCGGCCGCTATCCCTTCGGAATACGGACGGCGCCCCGCTCGGAGGCGGGCCGACGCGACGGCTGCTCCCCGCCGAGTCGGTTCCGATAACCGAACGCCTTACACCGAACGGACACGGACGTGACGGTAATGAACGCGTTGACGGACCTGTTCGCCGAGAACACGCTCCTGTGGGTCCTCACCGGTGTCCTCGCGTACTCCGCGGCCGCGCTGTGGCTCCGGGACCGCGGGATACTGCCGGAGTCGGTCGGCGTCTCCGGTCCGATACTGACCCTCCGCACGCTCCGGGGCCGGGAGTTCCTCGACCGGCTCGCGGCCCCGAGACGCTTCTGGCGCGGGCTCGCGAACCTCGGGCTCGGCGGGGCCCTCGTCGCGATGATCGGGTCGTTCTTCCTGATCCTCTCGTCGGCGGCCTCGGCGCTGAACACCGCTCAGCCCTCCGCGATCCGGCAGCCGCAGAACTTCCTCATCATCCCCGGCGTCAACGATTTCCTGCCGCTGTCGGTCGCGCCCGAGATCGTCGGCGGGCTCGCGGTCGCGATGGTCGTCCACGAGGGCGCGCACGGCCTGCTGTGCCGCGTCGAGGACATCGACATCGAGTCGATGGGACTCGTCTTCTTCGCGGTCCTGCCCGTCGGCGCCTTCGTCGAACCGGACGAGGAGGCGACGCAGGCGGCCTCCCGCGGCGCCCGCGCCCGGATGTTCGCGGCCGGCGTCACCGCCAACACGCTGCTCACGGTGCTCGTGTTCGCGCTGCTGTTCGGCCCCGTCGCCGGCGCCATCTCGCCGGCGCCCGGCTACGCCGTCGGCGAGGTGAACCCCGGTTCGCCGGCCGAGGCCGCGGACCTCGCGGCGGGTGACCGGATCGTCGAGGTCGGCGGCGCGCCGGTCGACACGGCCGCCGAGTTCGAGGCCGCGCTCGCGGACGCGGGCGACACGGTGACCGTCACGGCCGACGACGGCGACGGGGAGCGCACCGTCGAGGTCGAGCGCTCGCTGCAGGCGGTCGGCTCCGCCGGCGGGAACCCCCTCGGCGTGATGATCGCGGAGGCGCCGCTGACCGTCGAGTCGGTGAACGGCGACCCGGTGGCGACCGAGCGCGGCTTCTACGAGGCCGTCGGCGACGCGGAGCGAGCCACGGTGTCGGTGAGGAGCGCCGGCGGCGACGGGGGCAACGCGACGACCGCGGAGATCCCGATCGGCGCCTACGCGCTCGGCGTGCAGGAGGACGGCCCGCTCGACGACGCCGGGGCGGCGCCCGGCGAGCCGCTGACGATCGTCTCGATCGACGGGGAGCGGATCCACGACGCCGGAGACCTCTCGGCGGTCCTCGGCGAGCGCGACCCCGGCGCGACGGTCGAGGTGATCGCCTACGACGCCGCGGACGAGCGGCAGACGTACGACGTCGAGCTGGCCCCGCACCCGAACCGCGACGGCGGGTTCGTTGGCGTCTCGGTGTTCCCCGGATCGAGCGGGCTCGCGCTCGACGACTTCGGCGTCTCCGAGTACCCCGCCGGCGCGTACCTCGAACTGCTCGGCGGCGACGGCGGCGAGGCCGCGGGCGACGGAATGGCGCTCGGCGGCCTGACCGACTCGCCGCTCGGGCTCGTGTTCGTCTCGCTCATCCTCCCGCTCGGCAGTCTCTTCGGGCTCCCGTTCAACTTCGCGGGGTTCACCGGCGACGTGACGAACTTCTTCGTCGTCGACGGGGCCTCCGGCGCGCTCGCCGGCGGGGTCTTCCTGCTCGCGAACCTCCTCTTCTGGACCGGCTGGATCAACATCCAGCTCGCGCTGTTCAACTGCCTCCCGGCGTTCCCGCTCGACGGCGGGCGGATCCTCCGGATGGTCGCCGAGGCGGTGATCAGTCGGATCCCGCTCTCCGACCGGCACGCCGCGGTCCGGACGATCACCGTCTCGTCGGGGCTCGTCATGCTCGCCGGGCTGATCGCGATGGTGTTCGGCAACCAGATCCTCGCGGCGCTCGGGCTGATCTGAGGCTCCGGGACCGCCGGCCGGGCCGGAGTTCCCGCGGTGTCCCCGCCGAAGGGGAAACGGGTTTCTCCGCGGGCCGAAACGGTGCGGTATGAGCCACGAACGCACCGTCGAGATAGAGGGGCACATCATCGACAGCGGGACGATGCAGCGCTGTTTCGGCGCGGTGATGGACCTCGGCGGCTCCTTCGACGTCGAGCGGTTCGACGTGGGAAAACACGAAGATGAGGAGTCCTACTGCCGGATGACGGTCTCGGCCGACGACGCGGAGACGCTCCGGGCGATCCTCCACGAGCTCCACCAGAACGGCGCGGTGCTCGAGAGTCCGACCGACGTTGACCTCGTCGCGGCCCCCGAAGACAGGGTCGTGCCGCCCGACTTCTACTCCACCACGAACCACCCGACCGAGGTGCTGTACGACGGGGAGTGGACCGAGGTCGAGCGGATCGAGATGGACTGCGCGCTGGTCGTGGAGCCGGACGGCGGTCCGAACGGCGAGCCGCGAGCGCACACGAAGGTGCTCAACGCGGTCGAGGAGGGTGACCTGATCGCGACCGACCAGTCGGGGATCCGAGTGCGGCCGCCGGAGCGCCCGCGGAGCGGCGGCGGCGCCTTCGGCTTCATGCAGGGCGGGGTCTCCGCGGAGCGGCCCTCCGAGTCCACCATCCGCGAGGTCGCCGCGGAGCTCCGCGCGGTGAAGCGCTCGGGCGGCACCGTGATGGTCGTCGCGGGGCCGGCCGTGATCCACTCGGGCGCGGGCGACGCGCTCGCGGACCTCGTCGCCGCGGGGTACGTCGACGCGCTCTCGGCCGGGAACGGCTTCGCGACGCACGACCTGGAGCGCTCGCTGTACGGCACGTCGCTCGGGATGGACGTCGAGACGCTCGAACACCCGCGGAAGGGGCACAAACACCACATCTGG
Organism: Halorubrum sp. Ea1; assembly: GCF_002252965.1. Lineage (NCBI taxonomy): Archaea > Methanobacteriati > Methanobacteriota > Halobacteria > Halobacteriales > Haloferacaceae > Halorubrum > Halorubrum sp. Ea1. The sequence continues at coordinate 45,700 of NZ_NHPG01000119.1, read as the reverse complement.
ACCATCTCGGAGATCATCCGCGCGGGCGGGATCGAACCCGCCGTGGAGGAGGGGATCGTCACCGAGGGCGTGATGTACGAGTGCGTCGAGCGCGACGTCGACGTCGTCCTCGCGGGGTCGATCCGCGACGACGGGCCCCTGCCGGACACGATCACCGACGCCGTCGAGGCGCAGAACGCGATCCGCGAGCAGGCCCACGAGGCCGACATCGTGATCATGCTCGCGACGCTGCTCCACTCGGTCGCCGTCGGCAACTGCCTCCCGTCGACGACGAAGACCGTCTGCGTCGACATCAACCCCGCGACCGTCACCCAACTGCTCGACCGGGGCTCGGCGCAGGCAGTGGGGATGGTCACCGACATCGGGACGTTCGTGCCGACGCTCGCGGAGTTCGTGCTGGAGGACGGGGACGACATCGATGCCGGGAACGGGGGCGACATCGAGGCCGGGAACGGGGGCGATGAGGCGTGAATGTCGCGCTTCGACCGTACGATCCCGCGAGCGACGCCGACGACCTGTACGAGTGTAAGCTCGCCTTCGAGCGCGGGCTCGGCGCGAACACCGGCGGCGACGACAAGGCGGCCGTCTACGAGGGGAAGCTCACCGACGAGTACCGGAAGGAGTGGCTGGCGTGGGTCGAGCGATGCGTCGCCGACGACGAGCGGTGCGTGGCGGTCGCGGTCGACGAGGGGGAGGGCGAGTCGGTCGTCGGCTACGTCTTCGTGCTTCCCGAGCGGCTGGCGATGATCTGGGACGCGGCCGTGATAAACGAGCTCTACGTCGCCCCGGAACACCGCGGCACGGGCGTCGCCGACGACCTGATGGCCGCCGCCGTCGACCTCGCGGGCGACCAGTCGCTCCCGCTGGACCGGGTGGTGCTCGACGTCGACCCCGCGAACGAGCGCGCCCGGGCGTTCTACGACCGCCACGGCTTCGAATCGTGGGGCGAGATGGTCGCGCGACCGGTCGACCGCGACTGAGTCGCGGCCGCGAGACCCCCTTCCGAAGGTACAAGCCTCCCTGCCCGTTCCCCGGATCCATGTACGACATCGGCATCGTCGGCTGCGGCGTGATCGGGACCCGGCTCGCCGCCGCGGTCGACGCCCACGATCGGTACGAGCTCGCCGCGGCCTGCGACCTCGACGCGGACCGGGCCGCCTCCCTGGCGGCCGACTACGGCACGGCGTCGACGGCGACAATGACCGATCACGCGGCGCTCGCGGAGCGAGAGGGGCTCGACGCCGTCTACGTCGGCGTCCCCCCGCTCGCTCACGAGGCGGTGGTCACCGACGCGCTCGACGCCGGCCGACACGTGATCTGCGAGAAGCCCATCGCGGCGGACGCCGAGGCGGGCCGGCGGATGAGCTCCCTCGCCGCGGACCGGGACCTCGCGACCGCGGTGAACCTCCCGTTCCGGTACACGCCCGGATTCGTCCGGCTTCGAGAGCTGGTCGAAGCGGGCGCGATCGGCGACCCGCGCCGGGTCGAACTCCGGTTCCGCTTCCCGCAGTGGCCGCGCGAGTGGCAGGACGTCGCGTGGCTGGAGTCGCGCGAACAGGGCGGCCCGCTGCGGGAGGTCGGGACCCACTTCCTCTTCGGCGTCCGGGAGCTGTTCGGCGCCGTCGACGCGGTGAGCGCGGACGTCGGCTACGCGGGGCCGGACGCGTACGAGGACGACGTCGTCGGGACGTTCCGGGCCGACGGCGTTCGGGGGACGATCGACCTGCTCTGCGACCACGAGGGCGAGGAGGAGAACGTCGTCACGGTCGTCGGGGACGACGGGTCGCTCTCGCTGACTGAGTGGCACCGGCTCGTTCGCGACCGCGGCCGCGAGGGCGAGCGGACCCTCGTCGACGAGCGCGGCGACACCACCGCGGCGCTGCTGACCGAGTTCGCGCGGGCGATGGACGGCGACGGGGGCGACCTCGTCTCCTTCGGGGAGGCGACCCGGGTCCAGGCGGCGCTCGAAGCGATCCACGCGTCGGACGGGGACCGCGTCGCCCTCGACGGCTGACGGCGGACCGGAACCGCAGGACGTGAGAACGCCGGACAGGAGTTATATGCGTGCCGCCGCGACCTTCGGATATGAGCTATCTCGTGGCCACCGACGGATCGACTGAGAGCGATGAGGCGGTCCGGTACGCCGCGCGTCAGGCGGTCGCGTTCTACGAGACCCTCGAGATCGCCCACGTGTTGACGCCGGACTCGGAGCTCGTCGACGGAACGATCGTCCTCCCGGGCGAGGAGGCCGCGGTCGAGGCCGGCCAGAGCGTCCTCGCCAACGCCGAGACGGTCGCCGAGGAGGCGGTCGGCGACGAGTCCATCGACGTGGAGACGCAGCTGCTCACCGGTCGCCCGGCCGACGCGATCGCCGACTACGCCGCCGAGGCGGACGTCAACGCCATATACGTCGGTCACCGGGGGCTGAGCGAGGAGCGCGAGCAGGTCGTCGGCAGCGTCGCGAAGAGCGTCGTCGACAAGGCGGACGTGCCGGTGACTGTGATCCGGTAGCGTCGGCCGCGATCGCCGCGCTCGACGGGCGAGGAGTGCCGACCGAGGACGTCCGCGGCGGCCGCGGCGTCAGAGACGACGGCAATGACCACCAGTACCGGGCCTTCAAAACCGTCGCCCGCGTAACATGAGGTGATGTCTGAGGACGTACTCGTCACGGCGGACTGGGTGGAATCGAACCTCGACGCGTTTCAGGACGACGACTCCGATCACCGGCTCGTCGAGATCAACAATCCGACCGTCACAGACGAGTCGGAGTACACGCCGTACGAAGAGGGGCACATCCCCGGCGCGCTGAACTTCGAGTGGGACGAGGTGTTCACCGACGAGACGGAGCGCGACATCGTCTCGAAGGCGGACTTCGCGGCCCGCAACGGGGAAGCCGGAATCGACGCCGACACGACGGTCGTCGTCTACGGCGGCGGCCGCGTCCCGAACTGGTTCGCGCTGTTCGGCTACTGGATCTACAAGTACTACGGTCACGATGACGTCCGCGTTATCGACGGCGGGAAGGGGTACTGGGTCGCCAACGACTACCCGCTCACGACCGAGGAGCCCGACTTCACGCCGCGCGACTACGAGGCCCGCGGCCCCTTCGAGAGCGTCCGCGCCTACAAGGACGACATCGACAAGGCGATCGAGGAGGGGATCCCGATGGTCGACGTCCGCTCGCCCGAAGAGTTCTCCGGCGAGGTCATCGCGCCCGAGGGGCTCAACGAGACCGCCCAGCGCGGCGGCCACATCCCCGGCGCCAGCAGCGTCCCGATCGGGACCACGCTGAACGAGGACGGCACGTTCAAGAGCGCCGACGAGCTCCGCGAGCTGTACAGCGAGGCTGGCGTCGACGGCGACGAGTCGACGATCACCTACTGCCGAGTCGGCGAGCGCTCGTCGATCGAGTGGTTCCTCCTGCACGAACTGCTCGGCTACGACGACGTCCGTAACTACGACGGCTCGTGGACCGAGTGGGGCAACCTCGTCGGCGCGCCGATCGAGACGGGCGAGTAAGCGGCGCTCGGTCGCCGCCGTCGACCCGCTGACGCTATTTAAATAAGTCACTAAGCGAGGAGGACGCCGCGCACGCCCGTTCGGCGGCAAGGTCTCCGCGGTGTCGGCCGCCGGCCGTCCGGGTCTGCCGGCCACCCGGGCCGCCGCCGACAAGGCCTTGCGGCGAGAGCCCGTATCCGGGATCGAACATGGGTGCGGACGACCACGCCCCGACGCCGCCGACGGTCCCGGATCCGGAGGCGATTCGGTCGGTCACCGGGTCGCCGACCGAGGCCGGCACCGTGGTCTGGCACCGCGAGGACCTCCGGATCGCGGACAACCCCGCGCTCGCGACGGCCGCGTCCGCGTCCGCGGCCGCGGCGACGGAGCGCGATACCGACGAGGCGGCGACCGCGGAGGACGCTGACGGGACGGCGGCCGCGGAGGACGCCGACCCCGTCGTTCTCCCGCTGTTCGTCTTCGATCCCGCCTTCTACGGCGACCGCGGCCTCGCGTGCGACGCCCGGATCGCGTTCCTTCACGACTCCCTGCGCGACCTCGACCGACAGTACCGCGACGTGGGCGCGCCGGGCCTGACGTACGCCCACGGCGACCCGATCGAGGTGCTCGGTCGCTTCGTCGACGCCGGCTGGGACGTGGTCGCGACGCGGAGCGTGACCGGTCGGTACGGACTCCGGCGCGACGAGCGCGCCCGCGACGAGATCGGCGTCGAGTTCGTCGACGGCGACGGACTGGTCCGCGACGCCGATCGCTCGCGCCGGGAGTGGAAGGGAGCGATCGAGTCGTGGCTGGCCGCCGACGCGCACGACTGGGACCCGCGACGCGTCGACGTGGAGCGGATAGCGACCGGACCGGGATCGGGATCGGGCTCCGACTCGTCCCCGGACACCGGCGACTCGTTCGTTCCGTCGCCCGAGGCCGTCGCGGCCGCCTACGACGTGACCCCCGAGAAATCGATGGTGCCGGACGGCGGTCGGGCGGTGGGCCGCGATCGGTTGGCGTCGTTCGCCGGGCGGCTCGGCGACTACCCCGGGAACATCTCCTCGCCGGTCGACGCCCGCGAGGGCACGAGCGGCCTCTCGCCGTACCTGCGGTTCGGCTGTCTCTCGCTTCGGGAGGTCCACCGGTACGTCGACGAGCACGCGCCGGACGGCCGGGGGAAGTCGATGTTCGTCTCCCGGCTGTTCTGGAACCGCCACTACCGGCAGAAGCTGGTCGACTGGCCGGGGTGGCTCGACGAGGCCGTCAACCCGGTGTACGCCGGATTCAACCGGGACCGACACGACCCGGAGCTCGTCGCGGCGTGGAAGGCCGGCGAGACCGGGTTTCCCATGGTCGACGCGAGCATGCGTTGCCTCCGCGAGACCGGTTGGCTCAACTTCCGGATGCGGGCGCTCTGCGCGAGCGTCTACTTCCACGTCCTCCAGCAGCCGTGGCGGATCGGCGCGGACCACTTCCACGAGCACCTGATCGACGCGGACGCCGCGATCAACTACACGCAGTGGCAGTCGCAGTGCGGGCTCGTGGGTCGCCCCGGGCTCCGGCTCTACAACCCGCGCAAGCAGGTCCGCGACCACGACCCGGACGGGGAGTTCATCGCGCGGTGGGTTCCCGAACTGGAGCCGCTCCCAGTCGAGCACCTCGACCGCCCCGAGCACGCCCCGCTCGCCGTTCAGGCTGAGTGCGGCGTCTCGATCGGCGAGGAGTACCCCTACCCCGTCATCGAATTCGAGGCGGCCCGCGAGGAGTTCCAGCGGCGGTACTACGACGCGCATCCCGAGGCCGCCGCTAGGCTGGCGGACGAGCGGATCGCCCGCCGCGCCTCCCTTTCGGGCGGACTCGACGCCGCACGGGCGATCGCGGAGGAGCACGGGAGCGAGGCCTCGGAACGAGGGGCCGAAGCGAGCGGCGGTGCCGGCGAGGCGACCGCTGACGGGCGTCGGCGCGGTCGTCAGACCGATCTGTCCGCCTTCGACGACGACGGCTGACCGACGAGCCGGCGTGGGAACGTATTTACATGTGTGTACCGTATTGTGAATCATGAACCAGAATGTCGGTTCCACGGACAAGCGCGTCAGAACGGCCCTCGGTGCGGTGTTCGGAATCGCCTCGCTCGCGACGCTCGCGGGAGCGGTTCCGGTGCCGGCGTTGGCCGCGCCCGTCCTCGGCGTCGTCTCGCTGATCATGCTCGGGACCGCCGCGACCGGCACGTGCGCGCTCTACTCCCTGCTCGGCGTCGACACGTGCCCGGCGTCGGCCGGCGGCTCCCGGTAAGACCCTCGACCGGTCCGAGCTTTCACGTACAGAAGGGTTGAGACGGTTCTTCTCGACGGTTTCGAACCACCGGCGACGGTAGCCTCAAGTGTGGCTAGTCGTAACGTGTGACATGAGCCTGCGACGCAGACCGATGACTGTCGTGTACGTGCGCGCGAACCGCTTCGCCGACCGAGGTGGCCGATCGTGAGCGACACCCCGACCGTCCTCGTGATCGGAGGCGGCGCGACCGGGGCCGGAGTCGCCCGCGACCTGGCGCTCCGCGGCGTCGACGTGACGCTCGTCGACCGCGGCGGGCTCGCCGGCGGCACCTCCGGGCGCTCGCACGGCCTGCTTCACAGCGGCGCCCGCTACGCGGAGGACGACCCCCGAGGCGCCGAGGAGTGCCTCCGCGAGAACCGGACGCTCCGCGAGATCGCCGGGGCGTGCCTCCGCGAGACCGACGGGCTGTTCGTCCGCCTCGGCGGCGACGACCCGGACTACTTCGAAGAGAAGGTGGCGGCCTGCGAGGAGATCGGGATCGAGACCGAGCGGCTCGACGCCGACGAGGCGCAGGCGGTCGTTCCGGGGCTCTCCGACGACGTCGCGGAGGCGTTCCGCGTGCCGGACGGCGTGATTTATCCCTCTCGGCTGGTCGCCGCGAACGCGGCCGACGCCGAGCGACACGGCGCCACCGTCCACACCGACGCGCCCGTCGAGGCCGTCGAGACGGCCGACGGCGCGGTCTCGACCGTGCGCGTCGGCGGCGACGTCGACGCCGCGCTCCGACCGGACCACGTCGTCAACGCGACGGGGGCGTGGGCCGACCGGATCGCCGACCTGGCCGGCGTCGATGTGGGGATGGCGCCGAGCCGCGGCGTGATGATATCCGTCGAGTACGACGGGCTCGATCCGGTGTTGAACCGGTGTCGCGACCCCGACGACGGCGACATCGTCGTCCCCCACGAGGGGGAGGCCGTGCTCGGCACGACGAGCGTCCCGGTCGACGACCCGGACGAGTACGAGACGGCCGACTGGGAGGTCGAGCGCTCGATCGAGGAGTGCGCGGCGATGCTCCCCGCGGTCGCCGAGGCCCCGGAGGTGAGACGGTGGTGGGGCGTCCGCCCCCTGTACGCGCCGGACGAGACGGGATCGAACCGGCGCGGGATCTCGCGCGGATTCACCGTGATCGACCACGCCGACGAGGGCGTCGGGAACCTCCACACGGTCGTCGGCGGGAAGCTGACGACCTACCGGGAGATGGCCGAGCTGACGGCCGACCGCGTCTGCGAGCGACTCGGCGTCGACGCCGGCTGCGACACCGCGACGGAGCCGCTCCCCGGCGCCGACGACCCCGCTCGGCTCGACGAGTTCGTCGAACGGTACGGCGGGGCGAACCCGACCGACGCCGGCGTCGTGAGCGCCGCCGCTGACGACGACTGAAACGGCGGGGATCGGACGGGGAGGGCGCCGGGGGCGAGTCCGGCTACTCGACGTCGTCGATCAGGTCGCCGAACACCGAGGTCGCGGTGTCGGGGACGTCGAAGTCGTGGTAGTGCTCGCCCTTCTCCTTCGAGAGGATGTTGAGGGCCGCGGCGGCGCCGTCGCCGGCCGAGATGACCGCCTGCCACTCCTCGGCGCGGACCATCCCGCCCGTCGCGTAGGCGCCGTCGACGCTGGTCTCCATCGAGACGTCGACGTCGACCGTCTCGTCGTCGCCGAGCGCGCAGCCGAGCGACTCCGCGAGGTCGCGGCTCGCGCCCGTGGCGAGCACGAGGTAGTCGGCCTCGTACTCGCCCGCCTCGGTCGTCACCGCGAACCCAGCGTCCGACTCGGCGACGTCGGTGACTTCCTCGCCCTGCTTCCGATCGACGCCGAAGTCGTCCGCCTGCTGGCGGAGGGTCGCGAGGAACTCGTCGCCACCGACCGAGCCGATCCCGGGGTAGTTGAACAGGTGCGCCTTGTGCATCCAGGTCTTGTCGGTGTCGAACAGGACCGCGTCGAGCCCGTTCTTGCCCGCGAACAGCCCCGCGCTGAGTCCGGCCGGTCCGCCACCGACGATCGCTACGTCTGCCATGCCGTCACTTCCCAAGCCGGGCTGATAAGCGTTGGCGGAACCGGCGACACGGGTGCGGTAGCGGACGGTCGGCGATTGGCGATTGGCGGTCGGCGGTCGACGGGCGGCGGTCGGCGGTCCGCTGGTCCGCGGGTCAGCCGGCGACTACGACGAGAAGTCTGAGAGTGACCCGTCGGCGTCGTCGGATCCGTTCCGACTCTCGCCCTCGCCGGTCCGGTCTCCCTCCGCGCTCTCGTCGTCCCCGCCGCCGACCGTCTCGGGCTCGCGCCACGGGTCGTCCGGGTCGACGGGCTCGACGGCGCGGTCGAGCTCGGCGGCGGAGTAGTCGCGGTCGTCGTCGAGCAGCATCGCGAGGCGCTGCCAGCGGGCGCTGTGCTCGCCTTCCCCCTCCGGTCCGACCCGCGCGCCGCGCGTCTTGAAGAAGCGCGTGCCGCGCCCCAGCTTCGACCCCTCGCCGGTGTGGCCGTCGAAGATCGCGTCGAACTCGCCGCCGGGTTCGAGGTCGCCGACCGGGAAGTCGTGGGCGGGCTCCTCGCCGCGCTCGCGGGCCTCGGCGCGGCGGTCGGCGACGGCGCGGAAGTACTCGTCGGCGTTGGGGCCCTCGCGGGTCGACCGCGCGCGGGCGGCCGCCAGCGCGGCGTGGATCGCGCAGAGGCGGCCCTTCCACTCGGCGGGCTCCCAGCGCTCGGTAGCGAGCTCCTCGTAGCGCTGGATCGCGAGCGCGACGTCGCTGCCGGCGCGGAGGTCCTCGACGACGTAGAGGTTCAGGCGGTCCCAGAGGTTCCACGAGTAGCCGGAGCGCGCCAGCTCCCAGGCGGCCCACGCGGCGACCTCCTCGTCGGAGCGGCGCACGGCCTTCTGGAGCAGGCTGGAGACGGCGTAGCGGTTGTACCCCCCGTCGGTCTCGTTCGCCTCCTTCGGCTCGCCGAAGTCGTTGTCGCCGGTCGCGTCCGGCGTCGTGTCGGTCTCCAAGCTCCCGTCCGACCCGAACGTCGCCTGTCTGTCGTCGCCGTCGGCCATACGCCCGCTCCCGCCGCGAGCGACTTAAAAACCGCGCGCGGCGGGCGAGATCGGAGCGAGCCGGGCGGTGCCCGAGGCGCCCGCGGTACGGCGGATCACACCTGCGCTGAAAGGGAACCCTTAAGTCGAATCCAGCGGCTATGTTTCAGTGACCGCCCTTAGCTCAGCCTGGTAGAGCAGTCGACTGTAGATCGACTTGTCCCCCGTTCAATTCGGGGAGGGCGGACTGGTTTTCAAGCCGATTCATGGTCGACTGTAGATCGACTTGTCCCCCGTTCTCGTGAGCGAAGCGAACGAGGGCTCGGAAGGCGCGCGCAGCGAAGCGAGCACGTCTTCCGGCGTTCAATTCGGGGAGGGCGGACTTCTCCTGCGAACGACGTGAGCAGTCAGGAGTTTCGCGGATCGAATTGAGCAGACGAGTCACAGCCCGGAACGGCGAGCGGAGCGAGCCGCACGTCCGGACTGTCTCGGCGATTTCAACTCGGGGAGCGTGAACTGAATCCTCGCAGAAGGGTTCTATCGCTACTCCGAACCGATCGCACATGTTACCGGTGGGAAACAATATCGACTAATCGAGTAAATCGGGGTCCGGAGAGGCGATTCGGACGTCGACCAACCGACGCTGACGCATCTAGCGCGTATGCGACGGCAGTGACAACCGCGTGCTATTATCCCAGCGTTAAGACGTCTATAATGATACTACCGCGGTATGACGTTCGGATATGGGAACGGATCTCAAACGCTGGGTCGGGCAGACGGCCTCTGCGGCCGCGAACCGTGATATCGATGGTCTCATCAAAAGTTTGTTTTTTGTGTATGCCGGCGCGTGGCTTTCGGTCACTTCTCGGTATCCGATAGGCACGAACGTGTACGAACGCGACTGGGACGCGTTGATCGTTCTCGATTCCGCTCGGGTCGACGCGATGCGGGAGGTGGCGCCCGAGTACGATTTCATCGAGACCGTCGACAGCATTTGGAGCGTCGGAAGCAACTCGCAGGAGTGGTACGTCCAGACGTTTCGTGAGCAGTACGCTGAGAGCATTTCCGAGACCGCACTCGTGAGTTCGAATCCGAACGCGAGGGCGGTGTTAGCGGAACACGACTTGGAACCGAGGGGCACGACCCCGTTCCTCTTCGCAGACTGGAGCACGGTCGACGTCGACTGCTTCGACTACGTGGAGTTCACGCGTGACCACGACCGACCGTTCAGTGACGTCTCGGACCGCACGTCGACCGTCGGAACGATACAAGGCCCGGCGTACATCACCGAGCGGGCGGTCGCGGCGGGACGCGGCGAGTCCGACCGGCTCGTCGTTCAGTACTTCCAGCCCCATCGCCCTTTCGTGCACGGCCTCGTCGCCGAGGATCGCGATATGACCGTCGCCGAAGAGTACCCGTACCAGACGATAGCCGACGGCGAAATAACCCGCGACGACCTGTATTCGATGTATCTGGATAATCTGCGCGTGGTGCTCGACTCGATCGAAGAGCTCCTCGAGAACCTCGACGCGGAGAAGGTCGTAATAACGTCGGACCACGCCGAACTGTTGGGGGAACTCGGACAGTACGGTCACTTCCTCGGCGTGCCGCATCCGGCGCTGAAAAAGGTTCCGTGGGTCGAGACGACCGCGGAGGACCGCGAGACGATACGCCCCGAGGCGAAACCAACGATAACGGATGAGCCCGACGTGCGAGACCAACTGAAAGAACTCGGCTACCTCTGATCGGGGCGGAAGGTCTGTACGGGCGGACGCCGAGACCGGCGACGCGAATCTCGTTCGGCGAGGTGCCGGGGCCGACGGGAGCGCCCCCGGGTCGCCGCCGAGTCGGAATCCGTGACACCCGAGGGTCGTCGACCGACGGCGCGAGCGCTGTTAAGCAGACAAAAACCGGAAAAACTTATCTAATTTATTACATACTAGTTTAATATCTATTATGATTATTGCTTAAGAATGTCTGTAGGACAGGAGCTACTCGACGTACCGTTCCCCGAGATGGTGGCCAGCATGGGGCAGGGGATCGCGGACGCGCAGAACCAGTTGGACATGAACTCGGTCGAGGTCGCCAAGACGCTCGCGGAGACCGAGATCGAGGTCGTCCCGGCGATCACGCGGACGATCGACTCGAACGGCGACGTCACCTACTCCTCGGCGGACGCGATAGACGTCTCGCTGCTGCAGGCGGGGCTGTTCCCGACGTTCTACCAGTTCTCGGAGGCCGTCATCGAGGTCGAGATGGACATCAAGACGACCACCGAACGGGAGACGAACATCGACGTCAGCGCCGAGGCGCACGCCGGGTTCGGTCTGTGGGGCGGCAGCATCCAGACCGACGTGAGCCACAACCGCAAGTTCGGGAAGGAGGTCCACGGGACGAGCAAACTGAAGACCACGATGGTCCCGGTGCCGGAGCCGCCGTACCTCTTCCCCGAGGTCGAGACGGTCGACAACCGCACCACGACCGAGGAGTGATCGAATCGGGTCCCGGTCGCCGACACCCGAGAGCGCGGCTCTCGCCGGCGACCGCATCCGCACCCGCGACACCGACACCTATGCCACTACGAGCCCATCACGTTTCCCCGCCTAGTACAACCCGCCGCCGACCGACTCAGCCGGTCGCGGACGTCCCGTTCGACGACCTCGTCTCCCTGCTGGCCGCGGGCGTCGCCGACGCGCAGACCGCGCTCGACGCGCACAGCGCGGCGACGGGGGCGTCGCTCGCGGAGACCGAACTCGAGGTCGTCCCGTCGGTCACGCGGACGATCGACACCGACGGCTCGGTCACGGCGACGCCGGCCGCGACGGAGCGTCGGTCCCTGCTGGAACTCGGGATCACGCCCGCGTGGTACCGGTTCAGCGAGGCGACGATCGAAGTCGAGGCGGACGTGCGAGTGGCCGAGCGCGAGGGCAACGACGCCGGCGCGGGTGACGACGGGACGGACGACGCCGACCGACTCGGTGACGACGGAAACGATCCCGCGAGCGGGCTCACGGCGAGCACGCAGTCGGTGATCGACCGGCGGCGGTTCGACCGGGAGGTCGGCGCGAACGCTCGACTGGCCGCGCGTCTCGAACCGACGCCGCTGCCGAGGCGGGTCGGCCCCCCGGCGGAAGCGGACGCGGAACGCGGAGGCGACCGTGCCGACTGACGAGTGGCTCGCGCGACCGCTCTCGGAGTTCGTCCGCTCGGTCGCGTTCTCGGTCGCGGAGGGCCAGGAGGAGTTGGACCGCCGATCGATGGCGGCCCAGCGCGCGCTCGAACGGGAGATCGAGAGCGGCGAACTCGCGTACGACCTCGACGCCTCCTGGCTCCGGTTCTCAGAGGTCGAGGCGGACCTGGAGCTGACGCTCTCGGTCGAGGGCAAGGAGATCCGAGACCCGGAGACCAACGAGGTCCGCGGGTACAAGCCCGTCGTGAGCGCGGTGCCGCTCAATCACCGCGCCGTCGACGAGTACGAGGTGGACGCCGAGATCGCGAGCGAGGTACGCCTCAAGATAGCGCCCGTTCCGCCGGAGTCGCGTCGGCCATGAGCGACCGGTTCGACGCCAAGAGCGAATCGTATCGCATCGCTGAGACGTTTCAGTTGGAGGAGATCCCCCAGGTCGACGTCGAGAAGTTCGAAACCGTCGAGCGGGCGGCGGTCGAGCGGGTGATCACCGAGCAGCAGGAGTCGCTCGTCCGGCTCCAGACCGACGTGCTCGACGTGCGGACCGAACGCGACGCGCTCGAACACCAGCTCTCGAAGCTGACGGACGACCGCGAGCGGCTTCAGGAGCGCGTCCGGGAACTGGAGATGGAGCGCCCGGCGCTGGAGCCGAAGACCGTCTTCTCGAACCTCGGCGCGGCGCTGGAGGCGGCCGACGAGGACCTGTCGAGCGAGCGCTACCGCGTCGACGACGTCGACTTCACGCTCAAGGCGAACGTCACCCAGACCGAGGAGGGGGTCCGGATGCACCTCCCCTCGCTGGACGAGTCGTCGCTCTCGGCGAACCTCAGCGAGGTCTCGTTCCGGCTGCGGGCGCCCCGCACCGAACCGGAACGACCGGAGACGGAGTACGTCGACGTGCCGGAGCTACGAGGGCTGTCGCGCGAGGCCGCGGTCAGCCGACTGACGGCCGCCGACCTCGCGGTCGGAACGGTCGAACGCGCTCCCGACCCGACGACGACGCCCGGGGCCGTCGTCGAGCAGTTCCCCGACGCCTACGCCGTCGCCGAGCCCGGGGCTCCCGTCGACCTCGTCCTCGCCGAGGAGCCCGGCGACGATTCGGAGTCGGCCGACGAGTCGAGCGCGGAGGCGGATACCGGCGCCTCGACCGACTCGGACGCGACGGGAGGGAGCGATTCGAACGCGGACGAACCCGCGGACGACGCGCCCGCCGACGAGACCGGAGAGGAGAACTCCGACGAGACCGCTGAGGAGAGGCCCGAAGAACGGACCGACGACGAGGAGAAGGCGCGCATGGAGGCGTTCCGCCGCGCGATTGTTGAGGTCGACCCGGAGAACGGCTCGGCCGTCGCGGACCGACTGCGCCGCGCCGGCGTCACCGACCTCGACGCGCTCGTGGAGCGGGACCCGGAGGAGCTCGCCGAGCTGTTGTCGATCCCGGTCGAACGGGTCCGCGCGTTACAGGAGGAGCTCGGCGGCCGCGAGGAGCCGATCGAGCTCGAATCCGTCTCCGGTATCGGTCCGACGTACGCGAGTCGACTCCGCGAGAAGGGGATCGGATCCGTCGCGCGGCTGTCGACGCTCGAGCCGGAGACGGTCGCCGAGATCACGCGGGCGTCGACGAGCCGAGCCGCCGACTGGATCGAGCAGGCGACCCGGCTGACGGAGGAGCGGTGACCCTCGCGGAGCGGTTCGGCGCGTCGATCGAGGTCGCGGGACCCGACCCCGACGCGGAGGCGTTCTTCTTCGTGAAGCGTCCGGAGTCGGTCGACCAGGACGCGTTCGTCACCGGGCTGCTCGGGCTCGTGGGGACGGGCGGCCGGCTCGTGCTCCATCACCGATCGGGGTTTGCGGTCGTCCGCGTGTCCCACGACCGCGCTCGGCGGCTGCGGCGGCTTCCGTGGGTCGACAGCGTCGGCGGCGTTCGGTTCGATCCGGAGCAGTTCGCGGCCGTGACCGGCGCTCCTATCGCGTGATCGGCGCTCCCATCCCATGATCGGGGCCCCGTCGTGTGACCGACACCCTCGTCGTGTGGCCCCTGCTCCCGTCGTGCGAGCGGGGCCATTCGATTCTCAGCGCGAGTATTCGCACCGACAGCGTATTTATCCCTCCACTGCAACTCTCCGGACATGACTCTCGTCGTGGTCCCGGTCCGGTTCCCGCCGTCGTCGCACTCGGCGGCGACGCTGCGAGAGGCCGTCCGCGTCGCCGATGAGCGCGACGCCGACCTCACGATCCTCCACGTTGACCTGTATCAGAACTCGGGCGGCGTCTCCCGCAGCGACCTCAAGCGCGCCGTCGAGCGGCGGATCGGGGCGGTGGACCGCGCGCGGTACGTCGTCCGACGCGGCTTCCTCGTCGAGGAGACGATCTTAGAGGAGATCGTCGCCGAGAAGGCCGACGTCGTCGTCATCGGCTCGAAGCAGGCGGGTCGCTGGCGGCGGATGGTCCAGAAGCTCCTCTCCGACCCGGACATCGACTCGTTCCTCCGGAGCGAACTCGACTGCACCGTGATCACGGTCGAGGCCGACGGCGAGGTCACGAGCAACGAGGGCGAGGAGAGCGAGGCGGACGCCCCGATCCCGGACGACGGCGGCGACTGACAGACTCAGTCGCCCCCGCCCCCGCCCGCGACCTCGTAGCGGCGCTCGTACTCGATGACCGTCGCGACCCGGTCGGCGACGTCGCCGCCGAACTCCCGCTCGACGAGGTACAGGGCCAAGTCGATCCCGGAGGTCACACCGCCCGCGGAGAGCAGGTCGCCGTCGTCGACGACGCGCGCGTCCACGACCTCGGCGCCCGACTCGCGCAGCTCGTCGATCGCGCCGGCGTGGGTGACCGCGCGCCGCCCGTCGGTGACGCCGGCCTCCGCGAGCAGCATGGACCCGGTGCATACCGAGGCGATCCGCGTGCCGGCCGCGTGGTGGGCCGCGAGCGCGCGGGGAACGTCCCCCTTCCGCGCCTCCGCCCACGCGCTCGCCTCCGCGTCGCGCGCGTTCCAGCCGCCGCCCGGAACGAGCAACAGGTCGGGGACGTCGTCCGCGTCCGGCTCGGGCAGGGTCCCGTCGACCCCGACGCGCGTCCCGTGGCTCGCGGTCACCGAGTCGCGCTCGCCGAGGGTCACGTACCGGACGCGCCCGGCCGGGTCGTCCCCCTCTCCGGCGTACTCCAGCGCGTAGTCGAACACCTCGTACGGACCGATCCCGTCCAGTTCGTCGAAGCCGTCGTACAGCAGCACGTCCACGTTCATACCGACTCGAAGGGGGGCGGACGGCTTGTGCGTTCCCCCGCTGTCACTCCGCGGCGAAGGCGTCGGCGACCGCCTCGATGTCGCCGGCGACGCGGTCGCGGTCGATCCGCTCGCCGCGGTACGCGCGCTCGACGATCCCGTCGGGATTGACGAGCATGGTGACGACGACGTGGGTGAAGTCGTACCCGGGGAGTCGCTCGCTCTCGGTCGTCCGCTCGAAGCCGATCCCGAGCCGGTCCTCGACGACCGCCTTCGCCCGCTCCGGCGTCTCCGGGCGGAGGTAGTGCCAGTTGCCGCTGTCGAGGTTCACGCCGATCGTCTCGGCGTTCTCCCGAAGCGTCGCCGCGTCGTCGCGCTCGGGGTCGAAGGTGATCGGGAGGAAGGCCGTCTCGTCGGTCAGTCCCGCGTCGGCGACCCGCCGCTGGACGGACACCAGCCGTCGAAGGAGGATCCCGCACTCGACGGGACAGGTGGTGAACACCCCGGTCACGATCGCGGTCCGATCGAGCGCCTCGCTGTCGATCGTCACCCCCGCGATCGGGTCCCGAAGCTCGAACGCGGGGAGTGGTTGGCCGTACGCGGGATACGCGAGATCCTCGCTGTCCGCGAGTTGGTCCTCCTGCGGGCCGAGCACGACCCCTTCCGGCTCGTCGCCGAGCACCGAGGCGCAGCCGGCGACCGCGCCGGTCGTCGCCGCAGCGATCCCGCCGAGCACCGCTCGCCGTTGCATACCGAAGTCGTCGGACCGCGCTCGCATAACCGGTCTGGTGCGCCCGTCGAACGCGGCTCGTCGCTCGCGGGATTTATAACGGCGAGTAGTACGGGATCGGGGGGTGCGGCAGCGGGACGCCGAGCGTCGCGAGCCCGTGCTGGAGCGGGATGTACCCGAGCGCGACGAAGGCGACGCCCAGCGCCCGGTGGATCCGCATGCGGGTCTCGACGCTCACGGCGCCGAACGCGGTGCCGAAGACGAACAGCGCCGGGACGGTGCCGAGGCCGAGCGCGGCCGCGCCGCCGAGCGCGCTCCCCTGGACGAACGCGTACAGGAAGGCGGGGTACAACAGCGGGCACGGCAGGAGGCCGTGGGCGGCGCCGAGCCCGACGATCCGCCAGCTGCCGACCCACGCGTCCACGCGGGGCACGATCCGACCGGTCACCGCTCCGGCGGCGGCGGCGAGCCCGGGAACCGGGATCCGCTGGAGTTCCAGCCGGAGCGCGTACCGCGCCCCGATCGCGATGACGACCCCGCCGACCGCGATCCCCGCGAGCGCGTGGACGTCGCCGGCGACCGTCGTCACGGTGCGGCCCGTCACGAACGCGAGGCTCCCGGCGAGGCCGAACAGCCCGCCGATCGCGGCGTAGCTGGCGGTCCGTCCGAGGTTGAACAGCGCGTGCTGGCGCACCTGTCGCACGGTGAGGTCGTCCCGGCCGCCGGCTCGCCCTTCGGCGGCGCCCTCGCGCATCCGGTCCGCGTACGTGGAGACGAGCGGTCCGCACATGCCGAGGCAGTGCGCGCCGCCGAGGAGGCCGACGAGCAGGAAGACGCCGAGGCTCAGCGGCTCCGCCGAGTGGATCGTTCCGGTGGGCTCGCACGTCGCCGTCGCGGGGGCGAGTGAGGCCCCGAGCGAGCCGACGCCGCCCCCGAGTTCGCGCATGTCCGAACCCACGCACGCGGCGGCCCTAACGGATCTGGTGCGATCGGCGAACGGGGGCCCGCGATCTACCGGCGGCGGGGAGCGCGGTCACGGCGTCGGACCGCGACCGCGAGGGCGGGCTACTCGAACAGGTCGTCGACGGTCCGGACGAACCGGTCCACGATCCGGTCCGGGAGCGACGCCGACACCTCGTCGAGGAGCGCCGCGGTCCGCTCGGGACGCGCGAGCGAGACGCGCACGGGCCGGTCGTCGGACTTCTCGACGACCCCGCTCTCGGTGAGGTTCGAGACGTGCCACGAGACGGTGCTCCGCGCGAGGTCCAACTCCGCCGCGAGCGTCGCCGGGCGGGTCGCCCCCTCGGCGTGGAGCCGAACGAGGATCTCGCGGGCGGTCTCGCGGCGGAGGAAGGCGACGGCCCGTCGCTCCCACGGGTCGAACGCCGGATCGAAGTAGTGGGCGCGGCCGCCGATCCGCTCCACGGCGACCTCGCCGTCCCGGACGAGCCGGCGCAGGTGGTACTGCGCCTGCCCGGTGGCGATGTCGAGGTCGCGGCTCACCCGGTTGAAGTGGACGCCCGGCGTGTCGCGGACGTGTCGGCGAACCCGGACTCTGGTCTCCGGCATTGGTGCTCGCTTGGAGCTACCGGATCGGCACCTAAAACGAGCCCGCGCGTTCTCTCCGCGTGGGAGCGGCCGGGGGAGTATTCTTGTCGCTCGCCGCAGTAGACACCGAGAACGTGAGTCCGATTCTCGCGAGCCAGATTGCGAGCGCGACCGCGACTGCGAGCGCGACCGCCGGCGGATGGGGCGTAGAGGGTTCGCTGCCGCTGCTCGGCGTCGTGTTCGTCGCCGGCCTCGGAACGGGGCTGCTCTTCCTCGTGAGCCTCGTCGCCTACCGCCGCCGGCGGAGCGCCCAGTACGGCCTGATAAGCGTCGCGGTCGGCGCCCTCCTCGCCCGCTCGGTCGTGGGCGCGGGCACCGTCCTCGGCGTCGTCCCGATGCCGGTGCACCACTACGTCGAACACAGCCTGGACTTCCTCATCGCCGCGGTCGTCCTCTACGCGGTGTACGCGTACGCCCCGGGGTCGGTCGGGGACGACACGACCGCCGACTGATCGGCGGGCCGCCTCACGCGGCCGCTCAGTCCCCGATCTCGCGGCGAACGCGCTCGACCGCCGCGTCGACGCGCCGCCCGTAGGCGAGCGTGACGCCCGCGACGACGGCCCCGAGGAGCGTCCATCCGACCAGCGACGCGACCGCCCGGGCGGTCGAGACGAACCCGCCCTCCGGCGCGAAGGCGACGCCGATCACGTGCTCGAAGACGAGCCCGCGGAACGCCCCGTTGGGAGCGAGCGCGATCGACGCGGGGACCGTCGTCGGTGATGCCCCGGCGGCGAGCGATCGGAGCAGGACGAGGTCGCCGCCGAGCACGCCCGCCACCAAGGCGAGGCTCCCGAGCGCGATCGCGCTGCGGCGGCTCGCGGCGAGCGCGGAGACGGCCGCCGCGAGCGACACGTACGCCGCGCCGAGGAGGAGGACGAACGCGAGGAACCGCAGGTACAGCAGCGGCGAGTCGACGCCGGTGTGGGTCGCGAAGATCCCCGTGTCCGGCGCGGCGGTCAGCCAGACGACGGCGCCGATAGCCGCGTACGGAACGCCGACCGCGGCGACGAGCGCGACCAGCCGCGCGAGCAACACCCCCGCGACGTACTCGCCGACGCGGACCGGGTACGTCCGGATCACCGCGAGCTCGCCGCTCGCGGCATCGGTCAGCAGCGCGCGGTAGCCCAACACCACCGCGACCAGCGGGACCAGGGCCTCGGTCGGGAGGAGCAGGTCCACGACCGCCGGCACGAAGCCGGTCGCGCCGCCGCCACCGGCCGCGAGGAGGCCGCCGAGGGCCGCGAGGAGGCCGACCGCCAGTACGCCGTAGCCGGGAGTACGGACCACCGTCGCGATCTCGCGCCGGAACACGGTCGAGACTCCCGCGAGGCGGCCGCTCATCGGTCCGACACCCCCGTGACGTGGACGTCCGGCTCCGCGTCCTCGTCGCCCTCGCCGTCGCTCCCCTCGCGCTCGCCGTCTCCCTCCGCCGCGTCGCCGGCGTCCGCGGCGCCCCGACTCGCGCCGGGCTCGCCGACCACGGCGCGGTAGAGTTCGCTCGCGTCGGCCGCGCCGTGCTCGTCGAGCAGTGGATCGAGGGGGCCCGCGGCGCCGACCCGTCCCCGACGCAGGATCACGATCCGGTCGGCGTGGGCGTCGACGAGGTCGAGGGCGTGCGACGAGACGACGACCCCGGTGTCGCCGTCGGCGCGGTTCGCGGCCGCGCGGAACGCGCGCTCGCGCATCCCGGGGTCGAGCCCGCTCGCCGGCTCGTCGAGGACCACGAGCGAGGGGTCCCCGAGGACCGCCTGCGCGATGCCCAACAGCCGACGCATGCCGCCCGAGAGCGCCTCGACGTGCCTGTCACCCGCGTCGCCGAGGCCGACGCGCTCAAGCGCCGCGTCCGGGTCGTCGCCGACGAGCCGCGCGTAGAACGCGAGCGTCTCGCGGGCGGTGAACCCGTCCCGGAACGGGACCCGCTGGGGGAGGTAGCCGATCGGCTTCGGCCCGGTCGCACCGGTGTACCGGACCTCGCCCGCGGTCGGCTCCGTCGCGCCGACGAGCACTCGCAGCAGCGTCGACTTCCCGGAGCCATTCGGGCCGACGACGGCGGTGACGCCGGGCTCGACGTCGAGCGAAACGTCGTCGAGCACCCGGACGCCGCCGTACGTCCGCGCCGCCCCGGAGAGGCTCGCGACGAGGCCGTCAGACATCCGCCACCCCGCTCGTCGCGGCCCCGCGTCTCGTCGCGTTCGGTGCGTTCGTGTTCGTCCCGATCGCGTTCGTCCCGGTCGCGTTTCTATCGCCCTCTCCGCCGCCGGACCGGGCGCGCCAGTCGGCGTGGACCGGTCCCGCGTCCGGGTCGAGCGCCGCCGCTACCCGGTCGGACGCGTACGGCTCCGTCGCCGGGGCGGGGTCGATGATGCTCCCCGAACGCGCGCCGGGGACCGTCCCGCGGAGGCGGTCGAGGAGGGCGACCGCGGGCGACTCGCGCACGGCGACTAGGGAGACCTCGCGGTGGAGCGCGCCGTCGACGGGCGAGGTGGGTCGATACGCGCGCTCGCCAGGGTCGTGGATCCCGACGTTCGCGCCCTCCCAGTAGTTCCCGCGGCCGCCGTCGGCCCAGACCCTGAGCGCGCCCGCCCCGGCGGCCGCGTGGTCCGCGTTGGCGACGAAGTCGTTCTCGACGACCCGACTCGACGGGACGACGGTGGTCGCGCGGGCCCCCAGCTCGTTGTTCGCGGCGACGTTGCGCTCGTACAGGGACCCGCGCGAGCTGGTCGAGAAGCCGAGTTCGTTGCCGACGAGGGTGTTGTACCCGATGTACGCCCTGGTCCCCGAGGCCTGGATCCCCGCGCTGGAGTTCCGGACGTCGTTGCCGACGATCGCGTTGCCCGAGGGGCGCGTCATCACCGTTACCCCGCCGAAGAGCTCGTCTCGGAAGGCGTTGTCGGCGATCAGCGCGTCGCTCGTGTACATGAGGTGGACGCCGTAGCGGTTGTCCGCGAACTCGGAGTTCCGGACGACGGAGTCGTCGGCGCGGTGGAGGTAGATCCCGTCGCGGCCGCCCGCGAACTCGCTGTCCGTCACCGTCACCCGCGACTGCATGCCAGTAATTCCCATGAACCCGTCCTGCCACTCCTCCGTCCCGTTGACGCGGAGGTCGCGGACCGCGGCGTCGGAGCCGTCCCGGAGGAGGATGCCGCTGGCGCTCGCCTCGATCGTCACGTCGTCGACGAACAGCCCGGGCGCGTCGATCGCGCGGATCCCCGCGTCGCCGTGGCCGTACCCGAGCTGGATGTTGGTGTCCCACGCCCCGCCCTCGGGGTCGCGGCCCGATCGCGCCGCATCCGGGTCGCGCGTTTCGTTCCCGCTGCCGTCGACCGCGACCCCGGTGATCGCCACGTCCGGCGCTCGCACCGTGATCACCGAGCCGTTCCCGTCGCCGCGTATGCGCGCGTCCTCCCCGGCGATCGTGACCGACTCGTTCACCGTCAGGGTCTCCTCGTAGGTGCCCGGCGGGACGGCGACGGTCGTGTTCGCCGGCGCGGCCGCGAGCGCCGCCCCGATCGTCGGCGCGTCCTCGCCGACGACGACGGAGACGGGTCGGTCGGCGCGCCGGTCGGCGGCCGCGATCCGCTGGTCGGCCGCCGTCCAGCGGTCGGGGGCCATCCCGCGCACCGCCGCCGCGGAGTCCGTGTCGAACGACCGGTCCCGGACCGCGCCCCAGTCGATCACCCGCCCGCCGTGGTCGGCTGTGAACGCCTCGGCGGCGGCTCGCTCGCGGAACGGGACGACCGTCTCCCCCGCCGGGCTCCGGGCGTCGCTCCCGACCACGTACACCGCCTCCGGCGCCGGCGTCCACTCGCCGGCCAGCTCCGCGTCGAACAGGCCGCGCTCGGTCGTCCCCGGCCGCGCGTCGTCGAACGTCTCGACGTAGGCGACGACCGGGTAGCCGAACTGCCGCTCCGCCCGGTCGTCCTCGAGCGCCGCCGCGAACGACTCGACGCCGTTGTAGCCGACGACGTACTGGAGCTGCGAGTAGAAGACCTGCGTCCGCGGGATCGTCGCCGATCCCGCCATCAGCGCGTCCGTCTCGGAGGAGAGGCCGAGCTCGACGACGTCGTCGTAGGCGACCGGCGACGGCGCCGCCGTCTCGGGATCGGCGACGAACGCCCCCGCCGTCGCCGCCGCGGCGGCGAGGACGAGCGCCGCGAGCGCCAGCCGGACCGGGAGCGACGGATCGCCGAAGGGGTCGAATCTCGTCACGGTGACGTTTATTTCTCCCGGGGTTTATCCGATCTGGTTCGTTCCTCGAACGGGGGATTGAATCGGTCCAGAGGGTCTAAGACGATGGTTCAGCAACTGTTACGCATGGGAGACCACCAGCATCCGCCGACGTCGCGTCGGCGACTGCTCTCCGGAGTCGGCGCGGGGATCGCGCTCGCGGCCGCCGGCTGTCTCGGCGAAGAGAGCGCGTCGATCACGCCGATCTCGCTCGACGGGGAGCGCGCCTGCGACCAGTGCGGAATGATAATCGAGGACCACCCCGGGCCGGTCGGACAGGTCCACTTCGAGGACGACGAGCCCGAGGGCGGGCGACCGGGGCAGTTCTGCAGCAGCACCTGCACGTACACCTACCGGTTCGACGCCGAGGACGCCGGACGGACCCCGCTGGCGACGTTCCTCACCGACTACTCGCTCGTCGAGCAAGAGGTGTTCGAGGAGGGCTCCGACGTCATGTTCTCCTCGCACGTCGAGAGCGAGGCGTTCTCGCGAACGACCGATCTCACCGTCGTCGCGCGTAGCGAGGTCGTCGGCGCGATGGGGCCGGAGCTGATCCCGTTCAGCGAGGAGGCGGACGTGACGGCGTTCGTCGATGAGTACGGCGGGGAGCCGATGCCGGCGACGGACGTCGAGCGATCGACGCTGGAAGCGCTGTGAGAACCGTGGCCGGAGGCGATTAACGGCGCTCTGTGAGGTCCGGAAGGCCGCGTGCCCCGGACACGGTGCCGACGATCGCCGAGAACGCCAGCGTCGCGACGAGCCGCGTGATCCCGGTGATTCCGGCGTTGGACAGGACGCCCGCCACCAGCACGGTGAGCGCTATCACGGCAACCGTGATCACCGCCTCTCGGGCGAGGACGTTCCGCACGCGCTCCCTGCGGTTCGACCGCTCCGTCTTCAGCGCCGGGAGCACGTCCCTGATCCGGGTCTGGACGAGGTAGTTCGTGAGCCCCGCGAGGAAGCCCGCGAACAGCGACCACGCGACGGGCACCCCGTTGAACCGGATGCCGGCGGGCTCGGCCGTCGGCCCCTCGTCGTCAGCGCCGGAGGCCTGGTCGGCGGAGCCGCCGGATTCCGCGTCGGAGTCGCCGTCGACCGATCCGACCGGCCCGTCAGCGTCGTCGCCACCGGTCTCGCCGTCGGCGTCCCCCGTCCCGGTGTCGCCGCCGGCGGTTCCGCTCTCGTCCGTCCCGTCGCTGGTCCCACCGTCACCCGCCCCGCCGTCACCGGTCCCACCGTCATCCGCTCCGCCGTCACCGGTCCCACCGTCGCCCGGACTCGTCTCGGATCCCGACCCGTCCTCTGGGACGTCGACGGTGAACCGCACGATCTCCGTGTAGCTCCCGACCGTCGGCGGGACAGTCGCGCCGAGCGTGACGGACGAGTTCGGTCGCAACGTGAGCTCGCCGCCCGTCACGCGCTCGCCGGTGTCCATCCGGTACAGCGTCACCCGGTCCGTCTCGGTTTCGATCCGGACGGTCGTGGCGTTCTCCCCGGTCTTGTCGCCCTCGTAGCCGGCGAACCCGACGAGAAACAGGTCGTCGACGCTCGTCCGCGCGTCCGGCGGGACCGATCCGAAGCGGAGCCGCAGCTCGCCGGCGTCGTCGTACGCGACGTACCTGTCGGCGTTCTCGCTGTCGGCGGGCGACAGGTAGACGCCGGAGTCCGTCGCGACCTCGTCGCCGTCGGTAAACGAGGCCCCGGTCGCGGCTCCGCCCCCGAGCAGCACGACGACGACGGCGAGCGCGACGATGGCGCGGTTCATGTTCCCACCGAGTTCGTCGTCCGAGTCGGGTCTCGCCGCGCGACGACAGGGCCGAGGCTACTCGGCATCGTCGCTATCGTCGGCATCGGCGCGGCCCGTACGCTCACGGTAGGGCCCACGCCACCGACGGTGTTAGTAGTGAACCGCGTTAGGCGTTTCAGCGTCGGGTTGAATCGTCTAACTGCGGGCGTTACGACGGGAAATCGTCTTCAATGACGGCCTGAAACCCGCTAACGCGGCCTAATAGTAAGTGGGTATCCGACCAAGCAGATGACGTAACAATGAAGCTGAATCGCAGAAGCGTGTTGGGGGCCATCGGGATGATCGGGGTCGGAACTGGTGCGGCGTTCGGGTCGGGAGCGTTCACCACGGTCGAAGCGCAGCGCGCGGTGGAAGTGAACGTGCTCGGTAACGATTTCGGTGACGATGGGGTCGTTCAGTTGAATGACGGGGATCTGAGCGATGAACCCGCCGGTAACATAGACGGGACAGCTGTATCTACTATCGAGGACAACATCGCGAACACTATTCTTGGTAACGACGGCACTGCCGACGTTCTGGTAAACACCGCGTCGAGTAACGTCACGGTGAAAGCCGACGATACAGAGTACGACGGGCGATCGCTGTTCCCGGTTTTCGACGACACGTACGGTACTACTGTCGATAGAAACTACGTGAGCCTCGTCGCCAACGACGTCACAATCGTCTTCGGACCGACAGACGAACCCGGACGCAAGCTGCCGCCGAACGCAACGCTGACCGAATCATCGCTCTTCGGCGTTGTGAGGAACGGTACCGTCGACGTGACATTCAACAAAGGAGACACGGACAACGGACTGCTCACAAACGTGGATGACACGAACGTAAGTACCGGTGCCGGCACCCCTGGGGGTAACGTGACTCTCCCCGGAACCGTTGAAACGGGTGAGCCGGGGAGCACTGAAACGGAAGATCTGATAATCACGATCGGGAGCAGCGGCAGCAGCTAACGCGTTTTCTCCCGATACGGCTGATCCACGTGGGTGTCGAAGCGTTTGTTTTTAATACTCAAATCTATTAAATAGAATATATGATGAACAGAGTATTTCACAATAGTGTTCGATCCTCAGCGGTGAGTTCGAGGTGATGAGCCTCGATCAAGCGACTGTCGATCAACAATCAGCGCCCTCTCTTTCCCGGAACGAAGTTTATGAAATATTAAGTAACCCACGAAGACGCTATTCCCTCCACGCGATTAAGAACGAGGACGGCACCACGGAGCTCTCGGACGTCGCCGAGCAGGTCGCGGCGTGGGAGAACGACAAATCGGTCTCCGAGATCACCTCCAGCGAGCGGCACCTCGCGTACAGTTCGATACAGCAGAACCACATCCCGAAGTTAGAGCGCGCGGGCATCATCACCCACGACAGCGGGACGATCGAGCTGACCGAGGAGGCGCGGGACCTCGACGTGTACGTCGACGTCGTGCCCGGCGACTCGATCCCGTGGGCCGAGTACTACCTCGGTCTCGGTGCTGTCTCGCTCGGCCTCGTCGCCGCCGTGTGGGTCGGCGTCTTTCCGGAGTCGGTGCCGAGCCTCGCGTGGGCGGCGGTAATCGCGGTGTTGTTCACCGCCTCCGCGGCGTTCCACGTGTTCCAGAACCGGGAGATGAACCTCGGCACCGACGGGAAGCCGCCGGAGCTCAGAGATGGGCGATAACAAGAAGTGGACGCGACGGGCCGCCGTCGGCTCCCTCGCCAGCGGCGGCGGACTCCTGCTGTTCGGCACCGGCGGATCGACGCAGATCTCCACGTATCGGGATGTCGAGGTCAACGCGGGCGACGGCGACGACGCGGTGTTACAGTTCGTCGATAAGTCTTCAAAAGCGGAAACCGTCGAGTTCGGTGGCTCGGCTGTGGTGTACAAAATAAAGGACAATATCGGCGCCTTCGACTCAGAAAAGAGCGAAGTCACTGTCGTTGGACCCGAACCTTCTAAAGCGGTGTTTTCCGACGGTGACGAGGACGACTCGTACGTGGTGGAAGTGAGTTGCTCTGACGGATCGAGCGTCTACGGCTCATACAATATCGAGTTGGCTTTCAGGGCGGTTTTTGAGGGAAAGGAGTTCACAATTACCGCAACTCGTACCACGGACGATCCAGTTGACATCAACTGCTACGACTACGGCAGTTCTAACAATTACAGGGATTCCGGTGACGAAGGACAGGCCGACCATCCGGAAGATGCCGCGGGAAACATCCTGCTTCCCGGAAATGTAAATAAGAAAGACACCGATTACGCAACTATTTCGAAGTCGGGGGAAAGGGCAAAAGTCGGTTACGCCCTTCCCCCAGTCTCGTTCGACGGCCCGTATCAATTAGCAGTTGACGTGAGCAAAGTTTCTGGAAACTGGTCTGTATACCTCGTTGACGGCGATGGAGATCGGCTAACCTACAACCAGGGCAGCAAGGGCAAATTGCAAAATACGAGAACAGTAATAGTCGAATTCACCGACGATGAAAGCGAAGCGATAGAAAATAGTGGGGAACTATATCTTATATTTGGAACGAATGACACTGGAAATAATCGCGTGGAAGTCGGCTACTTCGAATTGCAAGAAAGAGCCGAGTAGGCTCCCTCGGAATTATTTAAACAGCCGCCGAAGTTGAACGCTCAGCGATGCACCGCGTCTCCGTTCTCGAACCCGCCTCGATCCGGACCCGAGGAACGCCCCTAGCAGCGTGGCGATGCTCCCGAGCACTAACAGATTGAACGCGCCCACCGCGACGGCCGGATGGATCGAGTGGAGCCGGAGGATCACGGCGGGCGGAACCACGAGGAAGTACCGGTGTTCGGAGACCGCGACCGTCGCGCGTTCTCCGGGTCCCGGGGCGGTCGTCGACAGCGTCGCCGTCGCCGACTCCCCCCGCGGAACGGCCAACTGATTCCGGTCGAACTCGCTCTCCGGATGGCTCGTTTCGAGCACGACGAGCATCGTGATGAGCCCGTTGTTCTCCGCGGTGAACCCGTTCTCGACCTGCCCGCCGGGAGCCGTGCCCGCCGGGAGGTCGTCGCCGTCGACGGTCACGTGATGCGTGCTGCTGGGCGCGATCATCGCCGCGTTGGCCGGAATGAGTATCAACAGCGCCAGGAGGAGCGCGACCCAGCGAGCGTCGAGCCCGTCGTCGCCCCGCGACCGGTCGCGGCTCCGCGTCCGCCGCCCGTTGTTCCGGAGGTCGTCGACGAGGACGACGAGGAACAGCGCGAGTCCGACGGAGATGAACAGCCCGCTGAGCCCGCGTTGGTCCGGCGACCAGTCGAGACCGACCGCCGTCGCGAGCCCGACGACGGCGCCCGTCGCCGCCTCTCGGAGCCCCGTGATCGCGGTCCCGAGTCCCGGGACCCGCACCACGTCGCCGTTCACCTGCAGCGCCGTCGCGACGATCCGGTCGTCGGTGACGGGCGGTTCGTCGCCGTCCTGGTCCCGAAACGGGTTGTTGTCGCCCTTCGTCAGGTAGCCGTCCGGAGTCGTCCCCACGACGCGGTGCGTCGTCGTTCCGCCGCCGTCGAGTTCGAACGCCTCGAAGACGACGACGTCGCCCTCGTCGACGGGGCCGGACACCGCCGCCGGCACGGCGACGAACCCGTCCCCGGCCTCCAGCGTCGGCGCCATGCTTCCGGAGGTGACGTATCCCAGAAACACCGGCTGTCCGGCGAGCTGACCGACGACGAGCGCGATGACGACGAGCACGGCGAGGACGGCGAACGCGTCTCTCGCCGCCTCCCGTGACATGTAGGTATGAACACGGCGTCGGGACTTAAAACATCGAACGCGATTCGGTGACGCGAGACCCGCTCTCAAGCCGCGTCCCGCGACCGGTCGACGTCCGGTCATCGCGAATCAGTACGTTCGGCGCGGGCGGAATCGTTCGGTGGAACCGGGCAGCGCAGATAGCGCCGGGGAGCCGGTCCGTCTCTACTCGCTCGCGCCCCAGCTCTCGACGCGCTTCGGCCGGTCGGAGACGGCCATCACGTCGAGGTCGTCGTCGGCGTGCGCGATCGCTTCCAGCGCGGCCTTCGCCGAGGCGTGCGTCGAGAAGTAGGTGATCTCCTCTTCGACCGCCACTTCGAGCAGCTCGCGCTGCCGAGAGACGATGAGATCGATCTCGCCGCGCTTCGCGGCCTCGATCAGGTCCGTCGCCGTCGAGAGCTCGAAGTGCTCGGCGTACCCCTCGACCAGCGCCTCGCCGGCCTCGGTGTCGGGGTCCGGGAACTCCTCCGCGGAGAGGTCGACGACGGCCGTGCCGGACTCGGGGATCGGCTTGCCGGTGGAGTCCTGCGCCTTGTCGTACGCCTTGCCGAACGACCGGGCCGTGCCCATCACTTCGCCGGTCGACTTCATCTCGGGGCCGAGCCGCGGGTCCGACCCCGGCAGGCGGTCGAACGGCAGGACGACCTCCTTCACGCTGCGGTGTTCGGGGATCTGCTCGTCGGCGTCGAGGTCGGCGAGCGTCAGGTCGTCCGTCATCACCTTCGCGGCGAGCTTCGCGATCGGGACGCCCGTGGCCTTCGAGACGAACGGGACCGTCCGCGAGGAGCGCGGGTTCGCCTCCAGCACGTACACCTCGCTGTCGACGTCGTCGCCGACGCCCGTCACCGCGAGCTGGACGTTGAGCAGGCCGACCGTGTCGAGTGCGCGGGCGATGTCCTCGGTGACCTCGCGGACCCGCGCCATCGTCTCCTCGTCGAGCGAGCGCGGCGGGATCATGCACGCGGAGTCGCCCGAGTGGACGCCCGCGCTCTCGACGTGCTCCATCACGCCGCCAAGGAGCACGTCCTCGCCAGGGCGAGACTCCGTCTCGCTTGCAGGCGCGTGTGACGCGCCGACGTCCGCCACGGCGTCGACGTCCAGTTCGACGGCGTCGTCGAGGAACTGGTCGATCAGGATCGGCTTATCGGGGGAGACCCGGACGGCCTCCTCGATGTACTCCTCGAGTTCCGGGTCGTCCTCGACGACCCGCATGGCGCGACCGCCGAGGACGTACGAGGGCCGGACGAGGACGGGGTAGCCGATGTCGTGGGCCAGCTCCAGCGCCTCCGCTTCGCTCGTCGCGGTGCCGCCCTTCGGCTGGGCGACTCCCATCTCGTCCATCAGGACGTTGAAGCGGTCGCGGTCCTCGGCGAGGTCCATCGCCTCGACGCTCGTCCCCATGATCTCGCAGTCGAGCCCGCGGCGTTCCAGCTCGGCTTCGAGCGGTTCGCCGATGTTCACGGACGTCTGTCCGCCGAACTGGACCATCACGCCGTCGGCGCCGGTCGCCTCGGCCACGTCGGCGACCTCCTCGGCGGATATCGGGTCGAAGAACAGCCCGTCGGAGGTGTCGTAGTCCGTCGACACGGTCTCGGGGTTGTTGTTGACGACGTGCGCCTCGATGCCGAGCTCGCGCAGCGCCTGGATCGCGTGGACCGAGCAGTAGTCGAACTCGACGCCCTGCCCGATGCGGATCGGGCCGCCGCCGACGACGACCACGCTGTCGACGCTCTTGTCGACGACGAGCTCGCCGGCCGCGGCGTCGCCCTTCAGCGGTCCGCGGTTGAACTCCGACTGACGGGCGGAGTAGTAGTACGGGGTCTCGGCGGCGAACTCGCCGGCGCAGGTGTCGACCTGTTTGTACGTCCGACCGGGGACGTCCTCCTCGACGGCATCGACGTCGACGCCGCCGGCGAGGGCGGCGATCTCGGCGTTCGTGTGGCCCGCGGTGGCCGCCTGCGCGAACTCGCCGTCCTGAGCGGCCTGCGCGGAGTCGCTGACGCGTTTGAACCGTTCGAGGTACCACGGCTTGATCCCGGTCAGCGCCTCCACGTCCGCGACCGTGTAGCCGCGGTCGAACGCCTCGAACATCGCGTACGGGCGGTCCGGGCTCGGGCGTTCGAGGTACTCGGTCTCCAGCGTGTCGTCGTCGACGGTCGCCCAGTCGACGGCGGGGTCGTACTCGGACGAGCGGAGCGACTTCAGGAGGCTCTCCTCGAAGTTCCGGCCGATCGCCATCGCCTCGCCGGTGGACTTCATCGCCGTGCCGAGCTCGAAGTCGACGTCGTCGAACTTGTCGATGGGCCAGCGCGGCACCTTCGTCACCACGTAGTCGATGGCTGGCTCGAAGGCTGCGGTCGTCTCGCCGGTGATCTCGTTGTCGATCTCGTGGAGGCGCTTGCCGAGCGCGACCTTGGCCGTCACGCGGGCGATCGGGTAGCCAGTCGCCTTCGACGCGAGCGCCGAGGAGCGGGAGACGCGCGGGTTCACTTCCACCACGCGGTACTCGCCGCCCGGCGTCCCGTCGTCGTGCCACGCGAACTGGATGTTACAGCCGCCCTGGATACCGAGGTCGCGGATGACTTCGAGCGCGGCGTCGCGCATCTCTTGATGCCCGTCGTCGGGGATCACCTGGGACGGGGTGACGACCGTCGATTCGCCGGTGTGGATCCCCATCGGGTCGATGTTCTCCATGTTGCAGATGATGATACAGGAGTCGTCGGCGTCCCGCATCACCTCGTACTCGAGCTCGACCCACCCCGCGATGGACTCCGTGATAAGCACCTCGCTGTTCCGCGAGAGGCGGAGCCCCTTGCGGACGCGCTCGACGAGCTTCTCGAAGTCGTCGACGACTCCGGAGCCCGAGCCACCGAGCGTGTAGGTCGTGCGGGCGATGACGGGGAGCCCGCCGACCGCGTCGACCGCCTCCCGGACGCGCCCGCGGAACGCCTCCTCGTCGAAGTCGGTGACCGACTCGCCCTCGTCCAGCGAGATGGTCGTCGACTTGGGCACCGGCTGCCCGAGGCCCTCCATCCGCTGACGGAACAGGTCGCGGTCCTCCGTCGCGTAGATGGTGTCGAGCGGCGTCCCCATCACCTCGACGTCGTGTTCCTCCAAGATCCCCTCCTCGGCGAGCTCGGCGGTGACGTTGAGTCCGGTCTGGCCGCCGAGCCCGGCGATGACGCCGTCGGGCTCTTCGATCCTGATGACCTCGGCGATCGCCTCCGGCGTGATCGGCTCGATGTACACCCGGTCCGCGGTCTCCGGGTCGGTCATGATCGTCGCCGGGTTCGAGTTCACTAGCACGACGCGGGCCCCCTCCTCCTGGAGGGCGCGACACGCCTGTGCGCCGGAGTAGTCGAATTCCGCCGCCTGTCCGATCTGGATCGGCCCGCTACCGATGAGTAGAATGGTCCGGTCCTCGCTCATTATCGCGACGGAGTACGCTCATCGTAATAAGGCCGACGATAGAATACGAATCTCGCAGCGAGTTTGCGATTTTCGCAAGGTACGTCGAGACATAGCACGCGAGACGGTTTGGCACACGACCCGGTGACTTATGCCGACGTCGGACGCAAGCCGCCAGCATGTCGTTTACGACGCCCCCGCCGCTCGGGGACGACCAGGCGCTCGCGGTCGTGGCGCCCTCGCGGCCGGCCGAGGCGACGAAGCTCTGGATCGGCCGCGAACGACTCTCGGCCCTCGGCGTCGAGACGCGCGTGTTCCCGACCGCGGACCCCGATCGAGAGGAGCCGGCGTCGCCGGCGGCGCGCGCGGCCGACGTCGAGGACGCCTTCGCCGACCCGGAGATCGGCGCCGTGATGGCGTACACCGGCGGCGACGACCAGATACGCGTCCTGCGGCACCTCGACGGCGACGCGCTCGCCGCGAATCCGACCCGCTTCTTCGGGTACAGCGACAACGACAACCTCCGGCTGTTCCTCTGGAACCGCGGGATCGTCAGCTACGGGCTCGGGATCCACCCGGACCTCGTCTGTGACCCAGAGCTACACCCCTACACCGAGCGGCACCTCCGGCGCGCGCTGTTCGAGGACTCCCTCGGCGCCGTCGAACCGGCAGACGAGTGGACCGACGACTGGTTCGACTTCGAGACGGGCGAGGCGCGCGCGTGGCGCGAGAACCCGGGGCCGACGACGTGGGTCGGTCCGGACGCCGATCCCGAGGACCCCGTCCGCGGCCGAGTGTGGGGCGGCTCCTTCGGGATCGTGAAGTGGCACCTCCAGGCGGGCCGATACCTGCCGGACCCCGAGCGGCTCGACGAGGCCGTCCTCGCACTGGAGACCTCGGAGGACGTGCCCCCGCCGCGCGAGGTCGGCTACACCCTCCGCGCGATGGGCGAGCGCGGGCTCTTGGAGCGGTTCGACGGGGTCCTCGTCGGTCGTCCGCGGACGAACGCGCCGACCCTGGAGTGGGACCCGGACCCGAACGAGTACCCGGCGGAACTGGAGCGCGTCGTGACTCGCGAGGTGGAACGGTACGCCTCCGACGCGGCGGTCGGGTTCGGCTACGACTTCGGCCACACGGACCCGTCGTTCCCGCTCCCGATCGGCGCGGTCGCGACGCTCGACCCGACGGACGGCGCGCTCCGGTTCGGGCCGGATTGACTGCGGTCCCCTCGTTCGCCGGCGGGGGCGCCGCGACCCCGCCGCCGGGATCGCCCCGGCCGCGCCGCCGCGGTCAGGTCTCCAGCCGGTACCGGTACGGGCGGTCCGAGATGACCTCGACCTCGCCGCGCTCGGCCCACCGGCCCAGCACGGTCGCGACGCGGTGCGGGCTGTCGATCTCCTCGCACTCGTCGGCGAGCGCGAGGATCTCCCGCGCCGTCAGCGGCTCGTCGGCCTCGGTGAGCACGCTGCGGATTCGGTCGTATCGGTCGTATTCGCCGCCGCTCATACGTCCTACGTACGGTAGGGCGACATATAGGCTTCAGTGAGACAGGAGTCGGACAACTGTCTGACACGAACGTCGAAACGGACGCTCACCGCGGATTCGGAGGGCTTCGACCGTCTCGTCCCGTCCTCCTTTCACCCGTCGGCCGTCAGGCGTACGGGTCTTCGGCTTCCAAGTCGCGCTCGGCGCGGTACTGCTCGACGAACTCGGTCACGTCGAACTCGACCATCTCCGCTTC
Organism: Halorubrum sp. Ea1; assembly: GCF_002252965.1. Taxonomy (NCBI): domain Archaea; kingdom Methanobacteriati; phylum Methanobacteriota; class Halobacteria; order Halobacteriales; family Haloferacaceae; genus Halorubrum; species Halorubrum sp. Ea1. The sequence goes on along the minus strand of NZ_NHPG01000119.1, from coordinate 13,167 downwards.
GAACGCCGAGAGCGCCTCGTCGTCGTCGGCGTGGCTCACGGCGTGTTCCATCAGTTCGACGACGAGTTCGACGACGATCTCGTGGAGCCGCCGGGAGTCGAAGTCGGCCACCCACGTCATCGCGTAGCCGACGTCCGCGTTCTCGCTGGCGTCGTACGCGACGACGGCCTCCGGGAACTCCTCTAGCACGACGCCGAGCAGGTGCGGCGTGTCGAACTCCGGCATCTCCTCGCTGGTCGTCTCGATCGCCTCGCGGAGCACCTCGACGAGGAAGTCGGGGAGGAAGCGCTCCGGTGGGTGCACGTCCATCACGACCGCGTGCGTCTCGCCGCAGTCGCACTCGAACTCGCGCATCCCGAGGTCCAGCTCGCCGGCCGCTATCGTCTGTCCGCAGGGCAGCTCCAGCGTGTTCTCGTCACCGCCCGGGACGCGCGGCTGGGACATGGGATTCCTTGGTCGCTGTCGGGGTTAAAAGACGCGGAACGAGACGCGCCTGGGCCGCGCTCGCGGTCGGCGACGCTGACCTACTCGTCGTCGTGTTCCTCGGGATCGGAGCCGTCGTCGTCCCCAGAACTCTGCTCGTCGTCGTCTCCAGCGCCATGCTCGTCGTCGTCTCCAGCGCCATGCTCGTCGTCGTGCCCAGCGCCCCGCTCGTCGAGTTCCTCATCGCTACCGTGCGTCTCCACCTCGGCTTCGATATCGATCTCGACGCCGCCGGCCTCGTAGCTCGCTTCCACGAGCTCGGCGTCGTCGCGCTCGATCTCCAGCTCGTCGCTGTCGACCTCGACTTCCACCTCAACGTCGACGGTGACCTCGTCGGACATAGCCGGGCGTCGATACGCCCCCCAGACGAAAAAACGGTCGGCGGTGGGAGACGGCGGTGCCGCCTACTGAAACCCGATCCGGCCGCCGGTGTCGCGGAGCGTCTCGCCGCCGCCGCCGAACTGCTGTTCGATCTCCTCGTAGTACGAGAGGATGTCGTCGTTGACGGTCGGCCGCACCGACTCCATGGCGCGCCGGAAGTGCTTCATCTCGACCTCCTCGGCGTCGTCGTCGTCGCGTAGCGCCTCGATGGCGGCCTCGCGGGCGATCCCCTCGAGGTCGGAGCCGACGTAGCCGTCCGTGATCTCCGCGACCTCGCGGAGGCTCACGTCGGGCGCGAGCGGCGTGTCCTGCGTGTGGATGTCGAGGATCTGTTCGCGGCCCTCCTGGTCCGGCTGGCCGATCATCACGAGCCGGTCGAACCGGCCAGAGCGAAGCAGCGCGGGGTCGATCATGTCGGGGCGGTTCGTGGCCCCGATCACCATCACGTCGCCCATGTCCTCCAGCCCGTCGAGCTCGGTGAGCAGCTGGTTGACGACGCGCTCGGAGACGTTGTTCCCCATCTCCTGGCCGCGAGAGGGCGCGAGGCTGTCGAGCTCGTCGAAGAAGATGATCGTCGGGCTCACCTGCCGGGCCTTCCGGAAGGTCTGCCGGATCGCCTTCTCCGACTCGCCGACCCACTTCGAGAGCAGCTGCGGCCCCCGAACCGAGATGAAGTTCGCGTTCGTCTCGTTGGCGACGGCCTTCGCCATCAGCGTCTTCCCGGTGCCGGGCGGGCCGTACAGCAGGACGCCCTTCGGCGCGTCGACGCCCATCCGGTCGAACTTCTCCGGCGAGGTGAGCGGCCACTCCACCGACTCCTGGACCTGCTCTTTGGCCTCGCTGAGCCCGCCGACGTCGTCCCACGATATCTTCGGGAGCTCGACGAGCACCTCGCGCATCGCCGACGGCTCCACCTCCGTGAGCGCGCCGGAGAAGTCGTCGCGCTTGACGATCATCCGGTCGATCAGGCTCGGCGGCACCTCCTCGTCGTCGAGGTCGATCTCGGGGAGGTAGCGCCGGAGCGCCTTCATCGCGGCCTCCTTCGTCAGGCTCTCGATGTCGGCGCCGACGAAGCCGTGCGTCTCGTCGGCGAGGTGGTCGAGGGAGACGTCGTCCGAGAGCGGCATTCCGCGGGTGTGGATCTGGAGGATCTCCTTGCGGCCCGTCTCGTCGGGGACGCCGATCTCGATCTCGCGGTCGAACCGGCCGGGGCGGCGGAGCGCCGGGTCGACGCTGTCCACGCGGTTGGTCGCCCCGATGACGACCACCTGCCCGCGCGTCTCGAGGCCGTCCATCATCGTGAGGAGCTGCGCGACGACGCGGCGCTCGACCTCGCCCGTCACGTCCTCGCGCTTGGGCGCGATCGAGTCGAGCTCGTCGATGAAGATGATGCTCGGGCTCTCCTCTTTCGCGTCCTCGAAGATCTCCCGGAGCTGCTGTTCGGACTCGCCGTAGTACTTCGAGATGATCTCCGGGCCGGCGATCGAGAAGAACGACGCCGACGTCTCGTTGGCGACGGCCTTCGCGAGCAGGGTCTTCCCCGTGCCCGGCGGACCGTGCAGGAGGACCCCCTGCGGCGGCTCGATCCCGAGCTTCGAGAAGATCTGCGGGTGTTTCATCGGCAGTTCGACCATCTCACGGACGCGCTGGATCTCTTTCTGCAGGCCGCCGATGTCCTCGTAGGTGATCCCGCCGCCCGTCTTCTCGAATCCGGAGATCGGCTCCTCGCGGAGCTCGACTTCGGTGTCCTCGGTGATCAGACAGACGCCGTCGGGCTCGGTCTCCACCGCGATCAGCGGGATCGCCTGCCCGGGCGACCGCATGAACGGGTGGTTCGTCGAGGACATCACCGGCACGATGTCGCGCTCGACGACCGGCCGCTTGAGGATCTGACGTTTCACCATGCCGGCGGCGTCGGAGCCGAATTGGACCGACGCCTCCTCCGGCGGGGCCAGCACGAGCTTGTCGGCCTTCTCCGCCTCGGCCTTCCGGATGGTCACGCGCTCGCCGATACCGACGTCGGCGTTCTGCCGCGTGAAGCCGTCGACGCGGACCGTGTCGGTGTTCCAGTCTTGGCGGTCGGCGCGCCAGACCTTCGCGGCGGTCGTCTCCGAGCCCTCGATCTCGATGATGTCGCCGGGCGAGAGCTTGAGGTGCAACAGCGTGTCGGGGTCGAGGCGGGCGATGCCGCGTCCCGAGTCGTTCGGGTACGCCTTCGCCACTTCGAGTTGGACTTCGTTCATGATTCCTCGCGGGGGTTACCCGTATCTCCATCCGGTTCGGGAATAAGCCTGTTGCCCCTGGCGGTGCCGCCGGCCAGTCCGGGAGAACCGGGGCCCGCGGCGGACTGTGTCATCATATGGCATGGTACGGACCCCCGACGTAAAACGCCGTCGTAAGCGTGCGTTTTCGCCGTCGATCCGGAGGGGATCGCGACGGACGCTTTTTGACCGCTCGAACCGACGTTCGGGTGTGTTCGACTCGCTCTCGGGGCCGATGCGCTCGCTGCTCTCTCGGGTCGCGTTCCTCGCGGCCGGCGCGCTCGTCGGCCTCGGACTGTACGCGCTCGACGCCGGCGGCGTCCTCGTCGTCCCGCTCTCGGTGATCGGGGCGCTGGTGCTCGGCGAACTGTACCTGTTCGCGGCCGCCGAGGCCTCGTAGCGCCGCCGTCGCCGTCGACGACGGTCCCGACGTCCGGTCCCGGATCACGGGGTATATGTCCCGCGCTCGCCTCCGGTCCGCCATGCGAACGCTCGTCTTCGACGGCCGGACAGGCGCCGCCGGCGACATGATCTGCGCCGCGCTGATCGCGGCCGGCGCCGACCCCGACGCCCTCTCGCCCGTGACCGACAGGCTCCCGGTTCGGTACGAGGTCGGGGAGACGACGAACAAGGGGATCCGAGCGACGACGGTCGACGTGCTACTCGCGGAGTCGGGGGACGACGAGGGTCGCGACGGTGAGGTGCGCGACGCCGGCCGACCCGCAGAGAGCGGTCACGAGGTCGATCCCGAGAGTGACCACGATCACGGGGACGGTCACAGCCATACCCACGACCACGGGGACGGTCACAGCCATACCCACGACCACGGGGACGGTCACAGCCACACCCGCGATCATGGTCACGACCACGGGGACGACGACGAGGACGGCGACCGAAAACGCGCCCACGGCCACGCCGAGGGCGCCGGCGTCCACCGCAGCTACCCCGAGGTCGTCGCGCTCGTCGAGTCGATGGACCTCCCCGCGTCCGTCGAGTCGCTCGCGCTCGACGCCTTCGAGCGCCTCGGTCGCGCCGAGGCGTCGGTCCACGGCACCGACCTCGACGAGACGCACTTCCACGAGGTCGGCGCGGACGACGCGATCGCCGACGTGGTCGGGGCGGCGCTCCTCCTGAACGACCTCGACCCCGACCGCGTCCTCACCACGCCGGTCGCGACCGGCGGCGGCGAAGTCGAGATGAGCCACGGCGTCTACCCGGTCCCCGCGCCCGCGACGACCGAGATCGCGGCGGCCGCGGACTTCTCGGTGGTCGGCGGCCCCGTCGACCGCGAACTGCTCACGCCGACCGGGGCCGCGATACTGGCCGCCGTCGCCGAGGGCGTCGACCGGCTCCCACCGCTCGACGTGGACGCCGTCGGCTACGGGGCGGGCGACGCGACGCTCCCCGACCATCCGAACGTCCTCCGCGTCCTCGCCGGCGACGGCGGCGACAACCGCGACGAGGGCGCGGCGGCGAACGTCGACGACGGGCTCGTCCGCGACGAGATCGCGGTCCTGGAGACGAACCTCGACGACGCGTTGCCGGAGGTGCTCGGCGGGCTTCAGGAGACGCTCACGCGCGCCGGCGCCCGCGACGTGACCATCCTCCCGACGACGATGAAGAAGTCGCGGCCGGGACACCTCGTGAAGGTCGTCTGCAAGCCCGACGACGCCGAGGCGGTGGCGGAACGGCTCGCCCGCGAGACGGGGACCCTCGGCGTCCGGCAGTCGGGCGCGAGCCACCGGTGGATCGCGGACCGCGCCTTCGAGACGGCGACGCTCGCGGTCGACGGCGACGCCCACGAGGTGTCGGTGAAGGTGGCCTCGACCGCCGACGGCGACGTCTACGACGTGAGCGCCGAGTACGACGACGCGGTCGCGGTCGCCGAGGCCGCGGGGCTCCCGATCCGGGACGTGCTCCGGCGGGCCGAGGCGCAGGTCCGCGACCGGGCGGGCGAGTGACGGAAACCGATCGAAACCGTCCCGGTCACTCCGGAGGATCGACCCGTTCGACGCGCTCTGGTTCCACGCCGAACCGGTCCGCCAGGCGCGACGCGATGCGGTCCGCGACGCCGCCGGGCGGCTCCGATCGCGGGCCCCCACCGGGTCTCCCTCTCGTCTCGTCGTTGGGTCTCCCTCTCGTCTCGTCGTTGGGTCTCCCTGCCGTCTCCCCGTCGGGGTCGGCGACCGGACCCTCGTCCTCGACGGAGAGGGTCGCGACCGCCTCGACCGTGGTGTCGTTCAGGCCCGGCCGGACTCCGGCGATCGTCAGATCCTCGACGGTCACGCCGTCGACGCGCTCCAGCTGTCGCCGGGCGCCCGCCGCGAGGTCGCCCCCGGCCGCCTGCGAGACGCGAACGGTCACCGTCGCTTCCACCGTCTGCGTGCGGATGGCTGCTGCCATGAGGCCCTCGCCGCGAGTCGAACGCGGTGCGACCTCGAACGCCGCGGGTCGCCGTCGACGCCCGCGGGAGCGGGCGGCGAGGCGGCGTCGGCGCTCGCGAGGGGAGGGTCGCGTCCGGGCAGTTCAGCGGTCGACGCGGCGGCTGGAGAGAACGGGATACGGTCCGTCCCGCGGGGGAACCTCCCCAGCCGACGCGCGTTACGCGGTCGGCCGGACGGACCGTGTGTTCGGAGCCCCGTAGCCGTTCCAGCCGAGGAGCGCGCCGCTGTCGGCGGCGGACGTCGGAACGGGGGAACGGGCGTGGGTCATACGTGGACTCCGCGGCGCGAATGCGCCGTTACTCCGTCAATATGTCGGATGGTTATTAAATCTATGGCGAGGTTGTGAGGCAGTGTCACGCGACGTCGCCTCGGCGAGGAAGGCGGTCCAGAGACCGACGGGTTCCCCGGGCGTGATCGCCGCGAATCCCCGCCGAGACCGTCGCGGGCGACGGGTTCCGTCGACGGCGAGACGACAGGCCTATGCCGAACGCCCGACCAGATACACGTAACGAAGCCACCGTTATGATCGAGCGAATCCACACGTCGGACGTCGAACCGGACGCGGACGAGGTCGCCATCGCCGGCCACGTCCACGAGATCCGCGACCTGGGAGGCCTCGTCTTCCTCATCGTGCGCGACCGCGAAGGACTCATTCAGGTCGTCTTCAAAGAGGAACGCGAGCCGGAGCTGTTCGAGGCCGTGCAGGACGCCGGCGCCGAGGACGTGGTCCGCGTGGTCGGCGAGCCGCTGGAGAGCGACCAGGCGCCCGGCGGCGTCGAGATCGCGCCGACCGAGTACGAGGTCATCGACGAGGCCGACTCCCCGCTCCCGCTGGAGATCTCGAAGGACATCGAGGTGGACCTCTCGACCCGGCTCGACAACCGCGCGCTCGACCTCCGGAAGCCGGAGACGCTCGCCGTGTTCAGCCTGCGCTCGAAGCTGATGACGGCGATGGAGGAGTGGTTCGACGACGAGGGGTTCGTCGACATCAAGACGCCGCTCATCTCGAAGGGCGGCGCCGAGGGCGGCGCGGAGCTGTTCCCGATCCTCTACTACAACAAGGACGCGTTCCTCTCGCAGAGCCCGCAGCTGTACAAGCAGATGCTGATGGCCTCCGGCTACGAGGCCGTCTACGAGACGGGCACCGCGTTCCGCGCGGAGGACTTCGCCACCTCCCGGCACGTCTCCGAGATCGCGATGTTCGACGTCGAGCTCGCGTACATCGACGACCACGACGACGTGATGGACGTCCAGGAGGAGTCGCTGCGGTACGCGCTCCGCGCGGCCGCCGAGAACGCCGAGCGCGAGTTCGACCTCCTCGACGTCGACCTCGCCGTGCCCGAGGACGACTTCCCGCGGATCACCTTCGACGAGGCGCTCGATATCCTGGAGACCGAGTACGGCCACTTCCCGGACGACCCGACCGACCTCGACACGAAGGGGGAGAAGCTGCTCGGCGAGCACTTCGAAGAGCAGGGGCATCCGGCGTTCTTCGTCGTCGGCTACCCCGACGAGAAGTTCTACTACATGCAGGACGTCCCCGAGGACGACATCGCCTCGCGGAAGTTCGACCTCATTTATAAAGGTCAGGAGCTCTCCTCGGGCGGTCAGCGCGAGCACGACGTCGACCGCATGGTCGATGTCATGGAGGAGGAGGGCGTCGAGACCGCGAACTTCGAGTTCTACATCGAGGCGCTCAGCTTCGGCACGCCGCCCCACGGCGGCTACGGGCTCGGCATCGACCGCCTCGTCCAGAAGGTCGCCGACCTCGACAACATCAAGGAGGCGATCATGTTCCCGCGCGACCCGAACCGGCTGGAGCCGTAGCCGGGTCGACCCGGGACGACCCGCCGCGTGACGGTCCGTCGCGGAGGATGGTGTTCCCCGGGAGGCGGTCGGTCGTCGCCGGTCCGGAAGGCGGTCGGTCGTCGCCGGTCCGGAAGGCGGTCGGTCGTCGCCGGAGACGTCGTCCGCGGCCGCGCCGTCGACCGCGACCGTTCGGCGTGTTCTTTTATAAGTGGTGGCCGGGAAGGTCGCGATCGAGCCGTCAGGCCGCCTGCATGCGATTAAACCGCGTTAAATCGGAGCCAAATGGGCTGAAGGGCTTCTTCCATTAAAGGAGGTCGCGCCCCGAGCGGGAATCGTCATGAACGCGATTCGAACGACACTGATCGTGGCGCTGGCCGCGGTGGTACTAGTCGGGACCGGCGCGGCCGCCGGTGCCGTCGCGGCGACGCCCGGACCGGACGACGCGTCGGGCGACGCGGGCCCGCCGAGCGACCTGCCGGACCAGGTGCCGGACTTCGTCGGCGACATCCTGAGTAGCGTGAACGACTTCCTCTCGGGCGGCGTCGACGACCTCGGTGACTCCGTGAGCGACGTCGCCGGCAACGGGGACGACGCCGACGCCGGTGACGACGCCGAGACCGACGACGAGTCGGGGGGCGCGTAACGTGACGGACCGCACGCCCGCCGCCGACGCGGCCGAGACCGATTCGGTCTCCCGACGGACCTACCTGCAGGCGACCGGCGCCGCCGCGCTCGGGGCCGCCGGGCTCGCCGGCTGCGTCGGCCGCGCGACCGGAACGCTCGCGACCAGAGTGACCGACCAGCCGGCCGACATCGGCGATTTCGAGTCGCTCGTGGTCACCGTCCAGGGGATCTGGCTCGGAGCCGCAGGCGCCGAGAGCGGCGCGGACGGAAACGAGACCGACGGTGACGGCGGCGACGACGCGAACGCGACTGACGGCGACGACGACGGCAACGAGACCGACGACGGTGACGGCGACGAACCCGCCGGTCGCGAGTACCACGAGTTCGACGAGTCACAGGAGGCGGACCTCGTCCGGCTGCAGAACGGCGAGACGCAGCTGATCGACGAACGGGAGCTGTCGGTCGGCACGTACCAGTTCCTCCAGCTCGACGTCACGAACGTCGACGGTACCCTGGAGGGCGGCGACGAGGCTGACGTCGACCTGCCCGGGAACGCGCCGCTGACGTTCAACGAGGCGTTCGAAGTCCGCGAGAACACCCGGACGAGATTCACCGCCGACTTCGCGCCGGTGCGCCGGGGGAACGGCTCGTACCTCCTGCGCCCGGTTCCGCGCGGGATCGAGGTCTCCTACGGGGGGACCGACGAGGGTGACGGCGGCGGGAACGAGTCCGACGGCGGTTCGTGAGGATCGACGGTAAGTAACCCGTAGACCCCCGTTGAAGCCGTCTCGGATCGGCGTCGCGACGGCGCCGCCGCCGCGGCTTCGGGGTTAGGGCTGGGTTCGTCCCGGGATCCGGGGTCTATGGGAATGCACGCTCGCATCGGCTATCAGAGAGGCACACGGTTCGCATCGACCGTTCGGGGGCTCGGTGCTTCCGAACGATCGGCGCGTTCCTCCCGCAGTCGCGGTCCCGATCGGGACCGCGCGAGGGCATCGACCGCCGACCGCGGCGGTCACGCCGTTGCAGCGGATTCTTCTCGCACGAACGTCCGATACAGCGGGCCGGCGAGCAGCAGCGCTCCCGTGCCGGCCATCGCGACCAGCACGGTCGGATCGACCGCGGAGAGGTCACCCGCGGCGAGCCGGTCCAGCGAGACGCCGACGGCGACGCCGACGATCACCCACGGGAGTTCGCCGGCCGCGGTTCCGAGGAGGAACGGTCGCGTGCGGACTCCAGCGGCTCCCGCCCCGACCGAGACCGCGTCTGAGGGGAGCGGAAGCAGACGGGTGGCCGCCACGGCACGGAGGCTTCCGGCGGCGGTCGCCAGCCGCTCGCCCGCGTCGCAGAGGCGGTCCGCGGTCCGAGAGGCGCCGCGGACCCGGACGCTCCCCGCCCGCGCGAGGCGGTAGGGGACGACGGCCGTCGCCACCAACAGGACGACGCCGAGCGGGACGCCGACCCAGCCGTATCCGAACCCGACGGCCACGGCGAGCAGCGTCGTCGGCCACGCTAACAGCGGCCTGACGGCGGTCAGCGCGAGCAGCGCGACCCCGAACCGGACCGGGTCGTCGGCGAGCAACGCGAGCCGTGCGACGGCGGCCTCGGGCGACGCGATCCAGGCGGCGACGGCCGCGCAGGCGACGGCGAGGCCCGCGACGAGGTATCCGAACAGCGCGAACCGGCGGTTCACGCCCAACGGTTCGCTCCGCGGCATAAACGCTTTGTGGGCCGGCGTCGCCCCGCAGTCGCGCGGTCGCGGCCGTCCGCGGCGGACCGCCTCTCCCGCCGCCGACTCACTCGTCGGCGAACGCCCGCCGGAACTCCTCCGGGAGGTGCTCCCGCTGCCACTCCTCGACCGCGTCCTCGCCGAGGACGCTCGCCCAGAGCGCGAGGAGCCCGGCGCCGAAGGCGACGCCCGGGGCGATCAGGGCCGCCGCGTCGAGGAACAGCCCGGGTTGGAAGACGAGGAACCCGATCCGGTCGCGGACCGCGCCCCAAGCCGGGCCGAACGCGATCCACCGAAACGCGAACGGTACCACCGTCACCGTCGCGACCGGGTAAGCGAGGGCGTCGGTCACCGGACCGCCCTTGCCGCGCACGAACGCGGCGGTGTAGAATCCCCAACAGGCGAGCGACGCGAACGCGGACGCGACGCGGCGCGGTCCCGCGGGTTCGCCGTGATCGAGCGCGCCGACGCCGAAAAGCAGGGCCGCGGCGCCGACGTAACCGATCAGGCACGCGACCGCGCCCCCCGCGAGCACGGCGGCGTGTTCGCCGCGGGACTGTCCGGCGAACGGCGCCAGTCCGAGGGGAACCTCCATCGAGCGCGGATGCGACCGGCGGTCGGTTGAAGCTTTCGCGTCGAGGGAGCGGTCGCGGGTGAGACGCCCGCTCAGGAGAGCTTCCCTAGCGCCTCGAAGAAGTCCGACGGGGGGCCGGCGATCCGCATCGGGGGCGTCGTCCGCTCGACGGTCACCTCGACCGGCGCCTCTAGGGTCGTCACGTTCCGCCCGTCGCTGACGACGGTCGCCTCGTCGACGCCCTCGACCGCGACCGTGACCGCGGCGTCGACGTCGACGACGAGCGGCGGCATCCCCGACTCGGCGGCCATCTCGTTCACGATGATCCCGCTCACGCCCGGGCCGACGAGCGGGCCGCGCTCGGAGAGGTTGTACGCCGTCGACCCGGTTGGGGTCGCGACGAGGACGCCGTCCGCGTGGCCGCCCGCGTAGCGGCTCCCGTCGACGCGGACCTCGTAGTCGACGCCGGCCCCGGGACCGCGGCGGTCGCTCTGGATCACGACCTCGTTCGCCGCCGGCACCGACGTCCAGTCGCCCGCGTGCGCCGCGAGCCGCGGCGCCTCCCGCACGTCCAGTTCGCCGCGACCGAACGCGTCGACCTCGGCGAGCACGGCCGCTTCGGCGTCCGACGGGGGAACCGCGTTGAGGAAGCCCACCTCCCCGAGGTTGACGCCGACGATGGGCGTGTCGCCGGCGTTGCGCGCGACGAAGAGAAACGTCCCGTCGCCGCCGACCGCGACGGCGAGGTCCGCGTCGTCGAGGGCGTCGACCGAGCGGCCGCGGTCACCCTCGCCGAGCGCGTCGGCCGTCTCCGCGTCGAGCCAGACGGACGCGCCCGCGGCGACGACGGCGTCGCGCAGCTCCGCGGCGAGGCTCGCCGCGCGCTCGCTTCCCTTCCGCGCCACGATGCCGACCTCCATGCGCCACCGATTCTCGCCACCGGACAAAAGGATGCGGACTTCGGCCCCGGCTTCCGGAAAGTTTCAAGCCGGCCGGCCGCGTTGCCAAGGACATGTCGACCGCCCACGGCCGGCTGAAACGATGAGCGAAGAGGACGACTGGTTCGAGCGCGCGCTGCGCGACCTCGACGACGAGTCCGACCGCTCGGGAGACGCCGAGGCCGACGATTTCGGGAGCGAAGACGCCGAGACCGACGACGCCGAGGCGGTGGGCGACGACGCCGAGACCGACGATGCCGAGCCGGTGGGCGACGACGCCGAGGCCGTGGGCGACGAATCCGGGAGCGACGAGGCTCCGGACCGCGGGGAGGGGGACGACCCGTTCGGCGGAGTCCGCGACGGGACGGACGAGACCGACGAGACTGGCCCGGAAGGCGGTGACGACGGCGGCGCCGAGAGCGACTCACTCGGCGGGGGATCGTTCGGTGACGACGATCCGTTCGGCGGAAGAGAGTTCGGTGAGCCTGGATCGCCGGGCGAGGCGACCGGCGAGGACTTCGGCGGCGGCGACGACTTCGGCGGCGGCGACGACTTCGGCGGCGAGGAGTTCAGTGAGGACGATTTCGGCGGCGGCGACGACCTCGGTGACGACGACTTCGGCGGGGACGCTTTCGGTGACCCGGACCCGTCCGGTGCGGACGAGAGCGCGGGGGATCCGCTCGGCGGCGCCACCGGGCCGGACGGCGACGACCCGTTCGGCGGCGGGTCCTTCGGCGAGGACGACCCGTTCGGCGGGTATCGAAACCGCGCTCCGGGCGGATCCGACGGCTTCGGCGAGTTCGGCGGCGGTGACGGCGCGGGCGGTGCCGGCGGCGCCGGCGGCGCCGAGCCCGGATTCGACGTCGACCCCGACGAGTTCGAGTCCTCGATCGAGCGCACCGACGTGGGCATCGAGGGACTCGACGAGATGATCCTCGGCGGCGTCCCGCGTCGCTCCCTGCTCTCCGTCATCGGCGGGGCGGGGACGGGGAAGACGACGTTCGCGCTCCAGTTCCTCAACGAGGCGCTCGAATCCGGGGGCAAGGGCGTGTACATCACGTTAGAGCAGACGCGCGAGTCGATCCTCTCGACCGCGTCGGAGAAGGGGTGGACGTTCCGCGACCACGCCGACGAGGGCCGCCTCGCCGTCGTCGCCATCGACCCCATCGAGATGGCGAACTCGCTGGCCTCGATCCGGAACGACCTCATCCGCCTCATCGCCGACTTCGACGCCGACCGGCTGGTGCTCGACTCCGTCTCGCTGCTGGAGATGATGTACGACCACCCGGCGAAGCGGCGCTCTGAGGTGTTCGGCTTCACCCGGTCGCTGAAGGAGGCCGGCGTGACGACGCTGTTGACCTCGGAGGCCAGCGAGGAGAACCCCTACGCCTCCCGGCACGGGATCGTCGAGTACCTCACCGACGCGGTGTTCGTGCTCCAGTACATCCGCGGCTCTGACTTCCGCGAGACGCGGCTCGCCGTCGAGATCCAGAAGATCCGCGACGCGAACCACTCGCGGGAGACGAAGCCGTACGAGATCACTGACACCGGCATCTCCGTCTACGGGCAGGCGAACATCTTCTAGTCGGGCGCGCGTTCCGTCCGCCCCGTGCCGCCGCTCGCGTCGCGCCGGTCGCTACGCGCGACTGATAGGGTTCAATTCCGTCCGGTGATTTCTCTCACTACGTTCGAGAAATGCACCGTCCGGGAATTGAACCCGGGCTATTAGCTTGGGAAGCTAATGTCCTACCACTGGACCAACGGTGCTCGCCCGGAATTATCCGACGACCACACTTTAACATAGCGTTTCCGGTGCCGGGAGCCACATGCTTAACAGGCTGCCGGGGCAGTCTATAGCATGCACTCGCAGCCGACCGAAGCCGACGTGTCCGCCGACGCGGAGGCCGTCGAGCGCGTCCGCGAG